>JBIJCD010000015.1:0-19757 GCA_044344895.1 Pirellulales bacterium
CCGGCGCCGGTCAGGTACGCTAAGGGGCTCGCACGACGACTCCCGAGGAGAAGCACGACCGTGGCTGTGGTGATTCGAATGTAGCGGATGGGCCGGAAGAACCGGGCCTTCTACAGGATTTGCGCGACAGACCGACGGAGCCCGCGCGACGGACGCGTCATCGAGGTGCTCGGCACCTACGATCCGTCCGTCGCCGACACCGACGCCCGCTGCACGTTCGACGGCGAGCGGCTCGCTTACTGGCTCGGCGTCGGCGCCAAGCCCAGCGACGCCGTGCGGATCCTTGTGAAAAAGTACGGGCCCAACGGCGTCCGCGTGAAGGAGATGGAGCAGGCGCGGGCCAAGCTCAAGATGCCGCGGGTCGTGCCCGAGGCAGGCGAGCCCGTGTTCGTGCCGGAGCCGGAGCCGCAGCCGGCCGCGGCGGCGACGGAGCCCGCCTCCGAGGCGTCGGCCGCCGAGCCTGCCGTCGACGCGCCTGCCGCAGCCGCCCCTGAAGCGACGCCAGAGTAGGACCGCGATGCCCCGCTCCCTCCCATGCGCATCGACATCCTCACCCTCTTTCCGGACATGTTCGCCAGCTTCCTCGACGGAAGCCTGCTCGGCGAGGCGCGCCGCCGCGGTCTGATCGACGTCGCCCTGACGAACATCCGCGACTTCGCAGAGGGCGTCCACCGGCAGGTGGACGACCGTCCGTATGGCGGTGGTCCGGGCATGCTCCTGATGCCGGGGCCGGTCGTAGACTGCGTCGAGGACGTGCAGCGGAGGCCGCCCGCTCCCGGTCATCTCGTGATGCTGACGCCCGGCGGCCGCCCGCTGACGCAGCGGGTCGTCGAGGAGTTCGCCGCGCGGGAGAGGCTCGTGCTCCTCTGCGGCCGTTACGAGGGCTTCGACGACCGCGTGCGCGCGACGCTCGAGCCCGACGAGATCTCCGTGGGCGACTACGTCCTCTCCGGCGGCGAAGTGGCGGCGATGGTGATCGTCGACGCGGTCGCCCGCCTCCTGCCCGGCGTGCTGGGCGACGAGGAGAGCGCCCGCCAGGACTCCTTCTCGGGCGCCGACCGGCTCGTGGAGGGACCCCAATACACCCGGCCGCGGGACTTCCGCGGCCTGCGCGTGCCCGACGTGCTGCTGTCGGGCGACCATGGCCGGATCGCGACCTGGCGGCACGAACAGGCCGTCGCCGCGACCCAACGCCGCAACCCCGTCCACCCCTTTCCCAGGAGCCTGCCGTGAGCCAGAAGATTCTCGCCAAAGTCGAAGCCTCGAGCCTCAAGACCGAGGTGCCCCAGTTCGCGATCGGCGACACCGTCGACGTGCACACCCGCATCCTGGAAGGGGAGAAGGAGCGCATCCAAATCTTCAACGGCGTGGTCATCGCCCGCAGCGGCGCAGGCAGCCGCGAGATGTTCACCGTGCGGCGGATCGTGGCCGGCGAGGGCGTGGAGAGGAAGTTTCCGCTCCATTCGCCGAAGATCGCCAAGGTCGAGGTGAAGCGGTCGGGCGTGTCGCGCCGCGCGAAGCTCTATTATCTCCGCGACCGTGTGGGCAAGTCCGTCCGCCTGCGGGAAAAGCGGGATGAGACGGCAGCCGCCGATGGCGCGGCCGCGAAGAAGGCCGGCGGTCGCAAGCCGGCCGCCGCGAAGTCCTGAAACGTCGTCCGGGTGCCGGCAGCCATGGCAGCGCGTGACGCCCGGGATGCCCTCGGCCGTCGCGGCGAGGCGGAGGCCGAGCGGCACCTCCGCGGGCTGGGCTACCGGATCGTCGGCCGGCGCGAGCGGGTGTTGCGGGGCGACATCGACCTGGTCGCCATCGATGGCCGCACGGTCGTGTTCGTCGAGGTGCGGTCGCGCACGGGCACGCAGCATGGGCATCCGGCCGAGACGGTGGGGCCGCTGAAGCAGCGGCGGATCGCCGAGCTGGCGACCGCCTACATCCGTCGGCACCGGCTCGAGGATTGCCAGGTGCGGATCGACGTCGTCGCCGTCACGTTCGGTGCCGCCGCCGCGCCGCCGGTGGTCGAGCACTTTCAGAACGCGTTCGACGATCCGCTCTAGACTGCCCGAGGAGACGGACGACTCTGCACGAGGCGTTGATGTTTCTCGCGGATCTACTCGTCGTCTTTGCCGTCACTGCGGTGGTGGTTTTCGCTTTCGGGAAGGCAAACGTCCCGAGCGTGGTCGGCCTGCTCGCGTCAGGCGTGGTCGTCGGGCCGTACGGTCTGTCGCTCGTAGCCGACATTGAGAGTGTGCGGCTGCTGGCGGAGGTGGGCGTCATCGTGCTCCTCTTCACCATAGGCCTCGAGACATCACTGTCGCGACTCGCGGTGATGGTGCCGCTGATGCTGCGGATCGGGGTGCCGCAAGTAGCCGGCACCACCGCGATCGTGGCAGCGGCGACATGGTGGTATCTCGGCACGTCGGCGGAAGCCGTTTTCGCCGGGCTCCTCGTCGCCATGTCGAGTACGGCGATCGCGCTGAAGCAGCTCAGCGATCGGGGCGAGACGACATCGGCTCACGGGCGAATCGCCGTCGCCGTCCTGTTGCTGCAGGATCTGCTCGTGGTGGCGGTGATGCTCGCGGTGCCGCTGCTGGCCGCGGCCGCCGGGGCCGTCCCCGAACCGCTGGCGGTTTCGCGGCCGCCGGCCGCCGCTCCATTCGGCGATCCGACGACAGCCTTCGCGGTCGGGCTTGGAGTCATCGCCGCGGTCCTCGCCTCCGGCAGGCTGCTGGTACCCAAACTTCTGCACGAGGTGGTGCGGACGAGGAATCGCGAACTGTTCCTGATCACGATCGTGCTCGTCTGCCTGGGCGCTGCGGCCCTCACGGCGCGGGTGGGACTTTCGCTGGCTGTGGGTGCGTTTCTGGCGGGCCTCGTGCTCTCGGAGAGTGAATACGGTCACCAGGCGTTCACCGAGGTGCTGCCGTTTCGGGACACGTTGGCCAGCCTGTTCTTCGTCTCGGTGGGGATGATGCTCGACGTCCGCTTCCTCGCCGCGCACGCGGGGCTCGTCGCCATCACGGTCGCCGCAATCATCGTCGCCAAGACATTCACGACGGCCGTGCCGGCCGTGCTGGCCGGCATGCCGCTGCGCACCAGCCTGCTGGCTGGTGCGGCGATCGCGCAGATCGGCGAGTTCTCCTTCGTGCTCGGGACGCGGGGTGCCGAGGCGGGGTTGCTCGACGACGGCGACCTGCAGACCTTCCTGGCGGCTGCGGTGATGACCATGGCCGTCACACCGCTGGTATCGGCCGCCCTGCCCGCGTGGCTCGAGCGGCTCGGTCGGCTGCCTGCGCTGGCCGGTTGGCTGTGCGATGCCGCGGTCGACGCCAGCCGGCCCGATGTCACCGACCACGTCGTCATCGCCGGGTTTGGGCTCAACGGCAGGAGCCTGGCCGCCGCGCTTGCCGAGTGCGGCGTGCCGCACGTCGTGCTCGAACTCAACCCGCAGGCCGTCCGCGCGGAGCTGGCGAAGGGAGTCGACATCCGCTTCGGAGACTGCACTCGTTCCGCGGTGCTCGCGCATGCGGGACTGGAGCGGGCACGGGCGCTGGTGATCGCGATTTCCGATCCGGCGAACACGCGGCGGAGCGTGCACGCCGCCCGGTCGCTCTCTGGCTCCGTGCGGATCATCGCGCGCACGGAGCACAGCACGGAGGTGGAGGAGCTGGCGGCCCTCGGTGCCGACGAGGTGATCCCGGCGGAGTTCGAGACCGCGGTGTCGATCTTCGCGAGGGTGCTCGATCTCTACGAAGTTCCAAACGACACGATCGCCGACCTCTCCGCGCGGCTGCGGCTGGAAAACTACGGGCTGCTACGAGGCGAGCCGCAGCGCGCAGCTCGCCGGCCCGAAGCCTCGGAAACCGTCGGCGTTTGCCGCGTGCCGGCGGGCGGGTGCGCCGTGGGCAGATCGATCGGCGAACTGGCCGTGCGCAGGCTGACGGGCGCGACAGTGATCGCCATCCGCCGCGGCGGCCGCACGGTGACCAATCCCGGCCCTGGATTCGCACTCGAGGCCGGCGACGCGGTATCGCTCGTGGGGGCACCCGAGGAACGGCGGCGGGCTCGCCGGCTGCTCGAGCAGCCTTGCGGCGGCTTCGCTACGCCAGGTAGCGGCGGCGGTTGACGGCGGCCTTCCAGCGGCCCGACTCGGCGATCTGCAGCAGCTGCTCGTGCGTGAACCGCTCGCCGTGTTCGAGGATCGCGCGGCGGGCCACCTCCTTGACGTCAGCGCCGCTGGCGCCCTCGAGCCCGCGGGCCACGGCGTCGTAGTCGATCGCCAGCCCCAGCGGCTCCAGGTGGCGGCGGAGGATGCGGGTCCGCGAGGCCTCGTCGGGCACCGGCACGGTGACAACGACGTCGAAGCGAGCCGACCGCTGCGCGGCAGGGTCGAGCGCCTGGGGGTCGTTGGTGGTGGCGATCGTGAGGATGTCGTCTCGCTCGAGCACGCCGTCGAGCGTCGCCAGGAAGTCGGCCAGGGCGGCGTTGTCGCCGTTGGAGTCGCGATGCCCCAGCACCAGGTCGATGTCGTCGAGCACGATCAGCGTGGGCCCGAAGGAATCGGCCGCGGCGTAGAGCTCGGCGATCATGTGCCGCATCGAATTCGCATCGGCGAGGAGCGTCGTGAACCGCCCGCCGAGCTCGCTGGCGATCACGCGGACGAGGTGCGTCTTGCCGACGCCTGGCGGTCCCGCCACGAGCATGCCGCGGTTGGTGCCGAGGCCCAGCCGGCGCATGGTTTCCCGCCGGGTCGTGGCGGCGGCGAGGAACACGTCGACCTCGTGCCAGACGTCCACCGGCAGGATCAGTCCTTCGCGGGCGTTCACCAGCACCCGCGCGATGCCCAGCCGCAGGCAGCCGTCCACGACGCTCGCCTCCAGCACGCGGCCACGCAGCGGATTCTCGGCGGTCTTGAGGCGTTCGCAGAACGCCTGCAGCGTGGCCTCCGCCACCGGCTTGGCCGCGGCCGCCGAGAGGACGGCGAAGTCGCGGGACCAGTGGCGGTCGTCGACGAGGACGCACAGCGGCGCGGATGCCAGCGTGCCGGCCGGAAAGAAGGCGATCAGCCGGCCGGGCACCGACACCCTGTCGTCGGGGCCGAGCTCCAGCTGGGCCCAGGTCGGGGGCAGGCCGTCGCCCGGTGAGCCGACGAGCACCCGTCCCGCGTGCCGCTCCATCTCGATCCGCAGCAGGTTGCCGAGGATCGCCAGCGACGTGCCCGCGCCGGTGAACTTCGCGCTCGCCAGATCGGCGGCGTCGACCCCGAGGTGCCGCATCGCGAATGCCGTCGGCGACAGGGCCGAGGCGGGCTGCTGCCCCAGGAGTTCGCCCAGCACGCGGATGGTGGCCCGCGTCTCGGCGCTGGCGTTGGCCAGGATCGCGTCGAAGGTCCGCCCCGCATCCCGCACGTGTGTCGCGTCTGCGTCGTCGTGTATCATCGGCGGCCTCGACGAGCGGTCGTGGGCTGCGTCCGTCCGTCGACAGGCCGCGGAGCCATCGCTGCGATGCACTGGTTGTACCTCATGATCGCGATCGTGGCCGAGGTGTTCGGCACGAGCTTCCTCCGCGCCGCGGCCGGGTTCACCAGGCCCCTGCCCACGCTGTGCGTCGTCGCCGGCTACGGGCTGGCGTTTTTCCTGCTCTCGCTCACGGTCGAGAAGCTGCCGGTGGGCGTCGTCTATGCGGTCTGGAGCGGCGCCGGCGTGACCTTGATCGCGGCGATCGGCTGGATCTTCCTGGGACAGAAGCTCGACGCGGCGGCGATCGTTGGCATGGCGCTGATCGTCGCCGGCGTGGTCGTCCTCAACCTGTTTTCGAAGATATCGGCCCACTGACCCGCCGTTCACAGGCCCCACGGCCCGCCGAGCAGTTTCACGCTGGCGACGAGCAGCACGCACGCCATCAGCAGTCGCAGCACCGGCACCGGCAGCCGGAAGGCGCCGCACTGCGATCCGACCGCGCCACCGACGACGGCCGCTACCATCACGGGCAGCCCCACTGCCGCCGCCGGCCGGCCGGCGAGCAGGCCGCCGCCGAGCCCGGCGAGCGAATTGACGAGGATGAAGGCGGCCGTGACGGCGGCGATCCCCTTCACCGGCGCCGCGGCCAGCGTGAGCAGCACCGGTGTGAGAAACACGCCGCCGCCGACGCCCGTGAGCCCGGAGAGCAGGCCGATCCCGCTGCCGACCGCAGCCAGCAGCCACGCCGCCGGTGGCGTGGGATCGGACGCCGGCCCGAGAGCGGCTTCCGGCGGAACGGGCACGTTGCGGCGAAGATCGCCGAGCATCCGGCCGGCCGACGCCAGCAGCACCAGGCCGAGCAATGGCTCGAGCGCCGCCGTGGGCAGCGCGATCGCGCCGCCGCAGACCGCGCTCGGCACGCTGGCCGCCGCCAGCGGCCAGAACAGCCGGGGACGGAAGTGGCCAGCGCGGGCGAACTGCACCGTTGCGATCGTCGCCACGAACACGTTGAGCAGCAGCGCCGTCGGCCGGATCACGTCCGCCGGCAGGCCGCAGAGCGTCATCACCGCGATGTAGCCGGTGGCACCGGCGTGACCGACCGACGCATAGAGCAGGGCGACCAGGCCAATGGCCAGGGGCAGCAGGCTGTTCATGGCGGGGCCGCGCTCAGGCGGGCGCGACGGCGTGTTGCTTGAGCAGCTCGAGGGGAACGATCTCCAGCGACTTTTCGTGCGTCGCCTCGAGCACCACCGGCGGCGCGCGGCCCTCCCGCGCGGCTTCCAGCCAGCGCGACGCGCACAGGCACCAACGGTCTCCCTCGACCAGCCCGGGGAAGCCCCATTCCGGCCGCGGCGTCACCAGATCGTTGCCGGCCGCCACGGTGAATTTCAGGAAGTCGGCCGTCATCACGGCGCAGACGGTGTGGACGCCTGTGTCGTCGGGGCCGGTGCGGCAGCAGCCGTCGCGGAAAAATCCGGTGAGCGGCTCGCGCGAGCAGGCCGCGAGCGGCATCCCCAGCACGTTGCGGTCGGGCTTCCTGCCTCCGGGCGGTGTTGCGGGGCGATCGAAGGCGATCATGCGGCGGTCTCCCATGGCCGGTGACGGCGGTGGCGGATGAACGGCGGTATGATGCGGCATGGGCGAGGCCCGGACAACCTCTCGCCCCGCGGCTCCCGACCGGCTCCAGCGATGCTCAGCCTCCACACCGCCTCCGCCGACCGCTGGCTCGCCCAGGTCGACGCACACCTCGACGACGTGCTCGTCGACCACGCGCACTGCGAGAAGAAGGCGGCCGGCGTGGCGATGAACCTGCTGTTTTCCTACGTCGACCACGTGGCCCTGGCCCGCGCCATGACGGAGATCGTCACCGAGGAGCTCGACCACTTCCGGCAGGTGCTCGCCCTGCTCGACCGCCGTGGCATTCCCTTCCGCAAGCTCTCGCCAAGCAGCTATGGCCAGCGGCTGCACGAGCTCATCCGCCGGCAGGAGCCGGACCGCGCCGTCGACCGGCTGCTGGTGGCCGGGTTGATCGAGGCCCGCAGCTGCGAGCGGTTCTCCCTGCTCCGCGACCATGTCGCCGACGCCGAACTGCGGGAGTTCTACGGCAGCCTGTTCGAATCGGAGGCGCGGCACCACAGCACCTATGTGCGGCTGGCCTGCGACTTCGCTCCGGCCGACGTGGTGCACCAGCGGCTGCAGTGGCTCGCCGCCGCGGAGGCGGCGATCATCGACCGCGGCGACTCCGTCGCCCGCATGCACAGCTGATACGGCCGCTGCAGAGATGGGGATCCGGAGCCGCACCCGATGACGAGCCCTGCCCCCGCCGCCCGACCGCCCGCGGTTCGGCCCTTGCCCCTCGATGAGATCATCGCGGTCGGCGCGCTGGCCGCGCTGGCCGCCTGGGCGGCCCTGGTGTGGTCGGGTCGTGGCGGCGCGCCGGTGTCGCTGGGGCCGCTCGATCCCGGCCGCTGGTTTCCCGGCCGGAGTCTCACGTGGGCCGAAGTGCCGCTCGTGGTGATGCTGCTGGCGGGGGGCGTGCCGCTGGTCTGGGGACTGGTGGCGAAGGTCTGGGGCGGCACGTTCGGCTCCGACATGCTGGCCGGGCTGTCGATCGTGACGAGCGTGCTGCTGGGGGAGTACCTCGCCGGCGTGCTGGTCGTGCTCATGCTCTCCGGGGGCGAGGCGCTCGAATCGCGGGCGGTGAGCCGGGCCGGCGACGTGCTCAACGCCCTGGCCCGCCGGATGCCGTCGCTGGCCCACCGCAGGACCGATGCCGGGCTCAGCGACGTGGCGCTGTCGGAGGTGGCCGTCGGCGACGTGATCATCGTCCTGCCGCACGAGATCTGCCCGGTGGACGGCACCGTGGTGGCGGGCCGCGGCTCGATGGACGAGAGCTACCTCACCGGCGAGCCCTACCGGATGGCGAAGGCGCCCGGGTCGGCCGTGCTCTCCGGCGCCATCAACGGGCAGGCTGCGCTCGAGATCCGCACGGAGCGGCTCGCCGGCGACAGCCGGTACGCCAAGATCATGGACGTGCTGCGGGCGAGCCAGCAGCAGCGGCCGCAGCTGCGCCGCCTGGCCGATTCGCTGGGCGGGCTCTACACGCCGCTGGCGGTGGCGATCGCGGCGGCGGCCTGGTACTTCAGCGGCAGCGCCACCCGCTTCCTGGCGGTGCTCGTGGTGGCGACGCCCTGCCCGCTGTTGATCGCGATCCCGGTGGCGATCATCGGCGCCGTGTCGCTGGCGGCGAAGCGCGGCATCGTGATCCGCGACCCGGCGATCCTGGAGCGGCTCGACACCTGCCGCACGGCGATCTTCGACAAAACAGGCACGCTCACCTACGGCGCGCCCAGCCTCACCGACATCGTGCTGCTCGGTTCGCGGTCGGAAGCCGACGTGCTCCGCCTCGCCGCCAGCCTGGAGACCTACTCGAAGCACCCGCTGGCCGCCGCCGTGGTCGCGGCCGCGGCCGAGCGGTCGCTGCGGCTCCTCGAGGTCGAGGCGCTCGCTGAGAAGCCGGGCCAGGGGCTCGTCGGTCGGGTGGGACGTGCCGCCGCCGGCGAACCATCCTGCGACGTGGTCATCACCAGCCGGCAGAAGCTCGCCCACGTCGACCCGGCGGGTGTGGCCGCCCTGCCCCCGGTCGCCGGCGGACTCGAATGCATCGTCGTGGTGGACGGCACGACCGCGGCGCTGCTCCGCTTCCGCGACTCGCCGCGGGCCGACGGCCGGCCGTTCGTCAGCCACCTCAAGCCCGCGCACGGCCTTTCGCGCGTGATGCTCGTCTCCGGCGACCGCGAGAGCGAGGTCCGGTGGCTCGCCGATCTGGTAGGCATCACCGAGGTGCACTCCGGCATCCAGCCCGAGGGAAAGCTGAAACTCGTCGAGCAGGCGACGGCGGAGGCGCCGACGCTGTTCGTGGGCGACGGGATCAACGACGCCCCGGCCCTGGCGGCCGCCACGGTGGGCATCGCCATGGGCGCGGCCAGCGACGTGACGAGCGAGGCGGCTGGCGCCGTGGTGATGGACACGGCGCTGGAGCGGGTGGACGAACTCCTGCACATCGGCCGCCGGCTGCGGTCGATCGCGCTGCAAAGCGCCGTCGGGGGCATGGCGGCGAGTCTGATCGGCATGGGCTTCGCCGCCGCGGGCTTCCTGCCGCCGGCGATCGGCGCGCTTGTGCAGGAGGCGATCGACGTGGTGGCCGTCGTCAACGCCTTGCGGGTGTCGTGGAACCCCGGGGCTCTTTCCGATTATCACGGACCGAATTGAACCGGTAGGCTGGGGTCCTGGAGCCGGTCGACGGCCTCAGGTCGAAAGCGAGGGCATCGTGCACGTGTGGCAGGCCGGGGGAATGGCGGTGCTGCGGCGTGTGCTGGCGGTGGCGGTCGCCTGCCTGCCGGTGGCGGCGGCGGGGGCCGACCGACCTCCCAACATCCTCTGGATCTCGGCCGAGGACCTGTCGGCCGACACGCTCGGCTGCTACGGCGGCCCGGCGCACACGCCGCGGCTCGACGTGCTGGCCGCGGGTGGCCTGCGGTTCGACGCCGCGTTCTCAGCCGCGCCGGTCTGCGCGCCATCCCGCAGCGCGATCATCACCGGCATGATGCCCACCACCCTCGGCAGCCTTCCGATGCGGTGCCGGGCGACGCCGCCGGCCTTCGTGGCCGGTCTGCCCCGGCTGCTCCGCGAGGTGGGCTACTACTGCACCAACAACGTGAAGACCGACTACAACTTCAGTCGCTCGTTCGACGCGGGCTGGCACGAGTCGAGCGGCAAGGCCCACTGGCGAAAGCGTCCCGATCCGGCGCAGCCCTTCTTCGCCGTCTTCAACTTCACCGTCACGCACGAGAGCGGCCTGTTCGGCGACAAGGCGGCCGAACCGCGGCGGCGGCTGCCGGCGGAGGCCCGCCGCCGGGCCGGTGATGTCCGCGTGCCGCCCTACTACCCCGACACGCCGGTGGTCCGCGAGGCGCTGGCCGCGCGGCAGGAGCTGGCCGCCGCCCTCGATGTCGACGCCGCGCGGGTGCTCGACGAACTGGCCGCCGACGGCCTGGCCGACGATACGATCGTGTTCTTCTGGGGCGACCACGGCGAGGGGATCCCGCACGGCAAGCGGTCGCTTACCGAGCACGGGCTGCGGGTGCCGCTCCTGGTGCACGTGCCGCCGCGGTTCGCCGCCGCGACGCTGCCCGGCGGCAACGCGCCCCGCGGCGCCACCAGCAACCTCGTGAGCCTGATGGATCTCGGGCCCACGGTGCTCGATCTGGCCGGCGCGGAGATTCCCGGCTGGATGGAAGGACGAAGTTTTCTCGGGGCCCACGCGACCGTTCGTGACGTGGTGATCGGGGCCCGCGACCGGATGGATGCGCCGCCGGGATTCGGCCGGACCGTCCGCGACCAGCGGCTGAGGTACGTCCGCAATTTTCTGCCGTGGATCGACGGCGACGACCTGCCCGAGTACGCCGACGGCGTCTCAATCACGGGTGAGCTGCGGGCGGCCCGTCGCGCCGGCACGCTGCCGGCGGGTGCGGCCTGGTTTTCCCGGACGAGCCGCCCAGCGGAGGAACTCCGCGACGTCGTCGCCGATCCGCACGAGATCCGCGACGTCGCCGCCGATCCGGCGTTGCAGGCCGACCTCGTGCGGCTGCGGGACTCGCTGCGGGCATGGATGCGGTCCACCTGCGACACCGGCATCCTGCCGGAGCCACTCTTGCGCCGCGAGGCCGCCGCCGCCGAGTGGGCGATCTTCCACCCGGCCGACCCGGCGGCGGCCGCCGCCGCGCTGGCCCGCTACGACGCGATCCTCGCGACCGCCTGGGCGGTCGCGGAGGGCCACCCAGCCGAATTTTTTGCGGCCCGGCTGGCCGACCGCGATCCGGCCGTCCGCTACTGGGCCGTGTGCGGCACCGGCTGGGCGGCGGCCCGAGCCGGCGACGCCGGCGGGCCGGCCATGGCCGCGGTCGCGACGCTGCTGGCCGATCCCGATGCCGCCGTCCGGATCGCGGCCGCCGGTCGGCTGCTCAGCTGCAGGCCGTCCGCCCACACGGCCGCGGCGCTCGACGTGCTCGCCGCCGGCATGCAGAACGACGATCCCGACGTGCGGATGGCGGCGCTCGTCACGCTCGACGCTGCCGACGATCGCGGCCGGCCGTTGTGGAAGGACGCGGCGGCCCTCGAATTCGACAAGAACGAGGAGTATTCCCGCCGCACGGTCGAACGGATCCGCCGCCGGCTCGGTGGTGGGTGAAGCGGCCGCCGTCGGCGCAGGTGAAACCCATCTAACGGAGCGGAAACGACGGCCCGGCAACGGGGAGCCGTGATCGACGGAAGCTCGACGAGCGTGTGGCCGCTGCGGTCACAGCGAGGAGACGTTTGCCGCCTCGAAGCCGTCGCTGCACCAAACCGGGATGCGCTTTATCTGCGGCGCATCCGCCGCGCCATGGTCGTGGCCGCAGCGGTGGCCATCGATCCGCCGAGCCACACCGTGGCGCCTGCGAGGGCGCCGGCGACGATGCCGGCCGGCCCTCCCGCGGCGCCGCCGGCGGCGAAGGCCAGGCTCGTCGTCGCCAATCCCGCCGCCTCTCCGGCCTGGCGGCTCGAGCGGGCGCCGGCCCCGCGCTGGTGCGCCGTCCACTCCGCCGCAAGCGCCGCCGCCTCGCCGGCGATCACGGCGGGCAGCATCGTCCGCAGGCCCACGCGGACGGTCGTGCCCAGGGCGGTGCGGACGGCGACCCGCTCGGCCGCACCGGCGGCTGCCCGCGCCGAGATGGCCGCCGCGGCCCGCGATGCGGCGGCGGCGATGCGGCCCAAGACGATATCGACCTGCCGGCTCGTGCGGACGCCGGTGGCACACCAGGCGGCGAAGTGCTCGCAGTTGTCGACCACCGGGCAGTAGCCGGGCCGGCCGACGTGGGCAAGCGCCCGGTCCACGATCTCGTCGGGTGGGTAGCGGGCGGGCGGCTCTCGCTCCACGAGCACCTCGCCGCCGTCCGCGAACGCCGCCAGGCTCGTCCGCTCGACGCGGCCGCCGGCCAGCGGAACGCGAAAGTCGTCGGGTCGCGCGTGCACGACCGTGCCGTCGCCGACATCGATCCCGTGGTGCATGTACACCACGGCCGACCCGGCCAGCCTGCGCTCCACCCGCAGCCGATCGCCCCGCGCCATCGTTGACTCCTCCGCTGTGATACGCAGCCGGCCGCCGTCGCGTTCGCCCAGCCGCCGCCGTGCCCCGTTTCGGGCCGAGTGGTGGGGCCGCGCCCGGGCCGTGTGAGAATTCTATTCAGGTCCGAGTCGCTCCTTGTGTCGACCCTCCCTCGGCCGTAGTTTCAGCCGGTCGAGACGGACGGACCGATCGGGCCGCCGCCGACGGCCGCGGCAGGCGCAGGGCATGGACGTCATCGAAGCCTTCAACACGCTGGGCGCCGGGCAGATGATCCTGCTCCTGGTCGCCCTGGCGATCGCCTTCGGCTTCGAGGTGATCAACGGGTTCCACGACACCGCCAACGCCGTCGCCACCGTCATCTACACGAAGTCCATGCGGCCGACGGCCGCCGTCGTCTGGTCGGGATTGTGGAACTTCATCGGCGTCCACGCCGGCGGCATCGGCGTGGCCTTCAGCATCGTCCACCTCCTGCCGGTGGACTTGCTCGTCGACATCAAGTCGGGCCGCGGGCTGGCGATGGTGCTGTCGCTGCTGGGGGCGGCGATCATATGGAACTTCGCCACGTGGTACCGCGGCCTGCCCGCCTCGAGCTCCCATTCGCTGATCGGCTCCATCATGGGCGTGGGCATGATGAATGCCTGGCTGGAGCACGGCTCGGTCTTCAAGGGAATCAATTGGCACAAGGCCTCCGAGGTCGGCATGGCGCTGCTGCTGTCGCCGGCGATCGGCTTCGGGTTGGCCGCGGTGCTGCTCCTGCTCAGCCGGCGGCTGATTCCGGCGCAGGAGCTGTACGAGCCGCCGCGCGATGACCGGCCGCCGCCGTGGTGGATCCGAGCCCTGCTCGTCGGCACCTGCACGGGCGTGAGTTTCGCGCACGGCTCCAACGACGGCCAGAAGGGGATGGGCCTCATCATGCTCGTGCTGATCGGCATCGTGCCGGCCGGCTTCGCGCTCAACATGAACGCGCCCGCCGCCGACCTCACGGCCGCCGTCACGGCGGCGCGGCAGCTGGAGGCGGAGCTGGCCGAGCCGCGGCTGGCGGCGATGATGGAAGCGCTCAAGGACAAGCATCTGGCCGACACGCGTGTCGAACGGCTCACGCGGACGGAGGGTGTGGCGGCCGCCGCGGTGGTCGAATCCTCGCTGGTCGACGACGCGATCGATCCCTACCCCGCGGCCGACGTCGTGCTCGCGACGCTCGACCCGCTGCCGCTGGCCAGGGATGTGATCGCCAGCCTGGATGGACGCACGAGCTTCCACGAGCTCGAGCCCGACGACCGCTGGCGGGTGCGGACGACGCTGGTCGAGCTGGGCGCTTCGGTGCGGACGCTGCTCAAGCAGTTCGGCGACACGCTGGCCGAGGATCGCCGCCGGGTGCTCAAGAGTCTTGCCGGCGAGCTTGCCAAGCCGGTGGAGTACGTGCCGGAGTGGGTGGTGATGGGGGTGGCATTGTGCCTGGGGATCGGCACGATGTTCGGCTGGGAGCGGATCGTGGTCACCGTCGGGGAGAAGATCGGCAAGACGCATCTGACCTACGCCCAGGGAGCGGCGGCCGAGCTCGTCGCGGCCACGACGATCGGGATGGCCGACTCGCTCGGCATGCCGGTGAGCACCACCCACGTGCTCTCCAGCGGCGTGGCGGGCACGATGTGGGCCAACAAGTCGGGCATCCAGCCGGAGACGGTCCGCGAGATCGCCCTGGCGTGGATCCTCACGCTCCCCGTGGCGATGGCACTGTCGGGCGGACTCTACTGGCTGGCGACCTGGTTCGTGGGCTGAGGCCATGGTCTTTGTTCGGGGCCGCCCATGCCCCGTCACCGGCCGTTCGCTCCGGCCTGGCGGTTTTCGCGCTGTCGCCGCCGACCCGCGTCGGCTCCAGCTTACGGTCGCCGTGCCGAGCCCGGCTCCCGGGACATGGCCTGGCCCTCAGTCGCGCGGAGTGCAGCGAAGGGGATCGCAGACACAACGTTGTGGTTGCCAAGCGTGCGGCGATCTCTCTCCCGGCCCTAAGTGTGCATCCCGGTTTTGTGGAGCGACGGCTTCGGGGCGGCAAAAGTCTCGTCGCGTGGGCCGAGGCGGCCCAAAGCTCCTCGAGCGTTCGCCGACCCCTCGCCTCCGTCTCCAGGTTTGCCAAGTCGTCGCTACAGCTCAACCAGATGTGCTCTAGCCGCGGCCGCGCTGGCGGAAATACTTGAGTCCCGGCACGAAAAAGCAGGCGGCGCTGACGACGCCGAAGATGATGTGGGCGTACTGCCCGGTGACGCACATCACCAGCGAGGTCGCGAAGAGCACGGCGGCCTGCACGTAGAAGGCACCGGAAAGGATGCCCGCCTTCGCGAAGAACACAAGGCCGGCGAACAGCGGCAGCACCGGCGAGAGCGTGAGCACCGGCAAGCCGAGCAGACCCTCCACCCAGAAGAGCATGACGCTGGCGATCACGCTGCCTCCCCAGATATGGGCGATCTGCCGCTCGACCGCGGTCACTGGGCCGGTGCGGTGTCGCAGCGCCCAGAAGATCGGCGCCCACAGCGCCAGTCCGCCGGCCCAGAGCACCAGATATGGCCAGCGGGAGGTGACGCCTTGCCACGAGAGCACGTCGGTCGTGACCGAGAGCGCGAGGACCACGACCGAGTGCCACATCCACAGCAGCCCCCAGTTCTCCAGCACGACCGCGTGGTGCGTCTCCCGGAACATTCTCGACACGACGTCGGATAGACCCCCGCGGCGGGCGGCCACCGGCTCGCCGGCCAGGAACCGCCGCAGGTCCGCGGCCAGATCGGCCGCCGTCTGGTAGCGGAGGTCCTGCGGCTTCTGCAGCGTCTTCAGCGCGATCATTTCCAGGTCGCGGTCCACCAAGCGATCGATCGACCGCGGCTCCGGCGGGTCCGACTCGAGCACCGCCAGGAGCGTGTCCATCGGGCTCGAACCCTGGAAGGGGGATCGCCCCGTGAGCGTCTGATACAGGATCGCGCCCAGGCTCCAGACGTCGCTCGTCGGCCCCACGTCGCCGCGGCTGCCCGCCGCCTGCTCCGGCGACATGTAGCACGGCGTGCCGAGGATCGCGCCGGTGTGCGTGACCGATTCCTCGGCCTCCAGCCGCTTGGCCAGGCCGAAGTCGGAGACGTGCGGCTCGCCACCGGCGTCGATGAGGATGTTGGAGGGCTTGAGGTCGCGGTGAAGCACGCCCCGCTGGTGTGCGCAGTGCACGGCGTCGGCCACCTTCGCCAGAATCGCCGCGGCCTCGCGGGCGGGCAGCGGCCCGTGGAGCAACCGCTTCGCCAGCGTCGTCCCCTCCACCAGCTGCATGCTGTAGAAGGGATGCCCGTCGCATTCGCCGACCTCGAAGATCGACACGATGCCCGGGTGATCGAGCTGCGCCGCCGCCTCGGCCTCGCTGCGAAACCGAGCGAGGTCGGCCGGAGTCGCCAGGTCGCGGCGCAGCAGCATCTTGACCGCCACGCTGCGGCCCAGACTCTGCTGGATCGCACGGTAGACCACGCCCATGCCGCCGCGGCCGATCTCCTCGACCAGCTCGTAGTCGCCGAAGGATGCCGGCAACGGCATGACGCCGGGCACGAACGACGTCGCGGCCGACGATCCGGCAGCCGTCACGGTCGGCGGTCCGCCGTCCGCCTCCGCCACGTTCGGGCCGTCGCCCAGCAGGATCGTCGAATGTTCGGCGACCGCGTCGGTCACCATGACGGCGGCGAACAGCTCGCGGAGCTGTCCGGCCAGGTGCGGATGCTCGGCCGCCAGCGCCTCCAGCCGGCCCAGCGCCGTCTCGCCCCGCCGCTCCGACAGGTCGTCGATGAGTTCCGCCAGCAGCTCCTCGTCGGCCGCGGCGAGCGGCGCGTCGAGTGCGCGACGGCGGGTGGTCGTGGCTGGGTTCATTCCGGGCCTCCCGGGCATGCTAGGGCCGACGGACCGGGCTGGGAGTCGGTCCGCCTGGCGGATTCAGGGGCTCGGGTGGGCCGAATCGGCCGCCTGGGGGTCGAAGCCGCCGTCGAGGAGCACCCGCAGCCGCCGCATGGCCCGCAGGTACCGCATTCCGGCGGCGGGCTTGGAGAGGCCGAGCGTCTCGGCCGCCTCGGCGGTGGAGAGGTGCTCGAAATGTCGCAGGAGCACGATCCGCCGGTCGTCCGGGTCGAGCTGCTCCACCGCGGCGGCGAACCGCCGTTCCAGTTCGTTCCAGGTGGCGGCCGCGGCCGGCGTGAGCTCGCGGCCCGGCAGCTGGCCGATGAGGTCGGCCTGCGAATGATCCTGCCCCGCGGGCGCGTCGAGCGACACCTCTCGGTCGAGGCTCCGGGTGGATGCGACCCGGTGCCGGCGGTGCGCGTCGATGAGACGGTCCCGCGCCATCGAGCGCAGCCAGAGCTGGAACGGCATGGTCGGGTTGGCGAGGTAGTCGGCCAGTCTGCGGTTGGCCTCGATCAGCACGTCCTGCACGATGTCGCTGGCATCCACCCGCCGCTGTACGACACGGTCCATGCGGCGGTCGATCATCCGCCGGATCACCGCGCGGTGCCTCGCGAGCAGCCCCTCGATCGCCGCTTCGTCGCCCCGCCTGACGCGGTCGAGCAGCACGAGCGTGACCTGCGGGTCAGGCTGCGCGTCTGCCGAGGGGTTCGCGGCACCCGTGGCTCCGCCGTCGGCCGACGGTGGCTTGACGGCGAGTTTGCCGACGGGATCGGGCGTGCGGGTCATGTGAATCCTGTGCTCTTCTCGAGCCATTCCCCATCGTACCAAGGTGTCGCCGGAAAGGCGTGGCCGGGCCGGTGATGACGGCTGTGCCGGGCTTTTCGTGACGTCGCCGTTTGGGCTGGAAAAAAGTCCGCTCGTGGGCCGTGGAATTTTGACCGCCGTCGGAACGTGTTCCATAATCGCGAGCGGTCAACGGAGCGACCGCATGCCTGCCGCCACGGGATGCGGCATTCGCGAACGGATTGCTGTCAGTGAGCGTCGCCATCCCCCCGGTGTGTGGCATCGAACGGCTGCGGCGTGGCGGCCGGCTGCTGGCGGCCTTTGCCCTGCTGCTGGGCGTCCTCGTCGCGGGCCCAGCGATCGCCGCGGAGAGCGTCCCGCAGATCCGGCAGATTCCGCAGGATCTGCCCGTCCAGGACGACCTCGTGGCCAGGTCGTCGCAGCTGGCCCGCGAGCAGCGCTGGGCCGACGTCGTCGCCATCTGCGAGACCGCGGCCCGCAAGGGCTCGCTCGCCCCCGAGGTGCAGCATCGCTACGACCTCGCCAAGATCCACTGCGACATCGGGCGGCGGCACTGCGAGCGGGCCTTCCGCGAGCAGCTCGCCAAGCTTGCCGAAACAGACGCCCGTCGGCTCTACGCCGAGGTGCTCTCCCGGATCGCGTCGCATCACGTCGAGGCGCCGCAGTTCGCCCGCTTGGTCTCCCGGGGCTGCCTGGCGATGGACGTGGCGATCGACGATCCGGCGTTCTCGTCGCTGTACGTCGCAGAGGCCGCGGGCGACCGGCGGACGCTGTACCGCGAGCAGGTCGCCCAGATCACCGCCGGCAGGAAGGTGTCGTCCCAGGTCGAGGCCGAGACGCTCGCGGCCTGGGTGGCGCGGGCGGGGCACGCCACGCTCGGGATTCCGCCGGCCGTGACGCTCATGGAAATGACGGCCGCGGCCGTCGGCAGCCTCGACGAATACTCGGCGTTCCTCACCAACGGCCAGCTCGACGACCTCTACGCCCAGATCGAGGGCAACTTCGTCGGCCTGGGCGTCGAGTTGAAGAGCGCCGACGACGGGCTGCTGGTCGTGCACGTGATCCCGTCGAGCCCGGCCGAGCGGGCCGGCATCCGGGCGGGCGACCACCTCGTGGCCGTGGGTGGCCGGGCCATCGGCGGCATGAACGTGGACGAGGCGGCGCAGCTGCTCCAGGGGCCGGAGGGATCGATCGTCACGCTGGCGATCCTGCGGGCGCCGTCGCCGGCGCGGGCGGTCACCGTCCGCCGCGAGCACGTCGAGGTGCCGAGCGTGGAGAACGTGCGGATGCTCAACCAGGCGGCGGGCGTGGGCTACCTCAAGATCAGCTCCTTCCAGAAGACGACGGCAGCCGATCTGGAGGCTGCGCTGCGGAGGCTCGACGTGGCCGGGATGCGTGCGCTCGTCCTCGATCTGCGAGGCAATCCCGGCGGGCTGCTGTCGGCGGCGGTCGATGCGGCCGACCTGTTCCTCGAGCGCGGGCTCGTCGTCGCCACGCGGGGCCGCAGTCCCGAGGAGGATTTCAATTACTCGGCCAGCCGCCCCGGCACCTGGCGGATGCCGCTGGTCGTGGTGATCGACGGCGAGTCGGCCAGCTCCAGCGAGATCTTCGCGGGCGCGATGCGGGACCATGCCCGGGCGACCATCGTCGGCGCCCGCAGCTACGGCAAGGGCTCGATCCAGGGCATCTTCCCGCTCGAGGTGGCCGGTGTCGGCCTGCGGCTGACGACGGCCAAGTTCTTCTCGCCGAAGGGACTGCCCTACAGCCGGGTCGGTGTCGAGCCGGACCTGAAGGTGCAGTCGGCCGCCAAGCCCGTGGACAGCGGGTTCGTGGCGCAGGCGGGGGACGCCTTCCTGGATGCTGCGGTCGACGTCGCCCGCCGTGCGACGGTGGTCCGTCCGGTGGCCAAGCCGGCGAGTCGGTCGACCGTCTCCAGGTAGTCGAGGCAGACGCCGTCGCCACCCGACGGAGGCCTGTGCGGCGGCGCTGGCTACTTGAACTGGCATGGTCGCGCCGCTAGTCTGCCGGGGGTTTCGTAAAGCTCGGCAGGCCGTGGTTTCTTCTTCTGGCGGCGGCCTCCGTGGTGATCCCGTCCGTGACCACCCGTGCGCGCCGGCGGCGCGTGCCACCAGCCTTTTCCACATCTGCTTTCCCCGAGAAGAAGGACCACGCCATGACCAGTGCCCGCGCCAACGCCATCTCCGCGATCAACACCTACAAGTCGAACGGCCAGGCCTGGAACTTCCGCGAGACGCCCACCAGCGAGATCTTCGGCGCCAACGTGTTCGGTGACTCGGTGATGAAGGACCGCCTGCCGAAGAGCGTCTACAAGGCGCTGCAGGCCACGATCAAGCAGGGCAAGCCGCTCGATCCCGGCATCGCCGACGCGGTGGCGCTGGCCATGAAGGACTGGG
>JBIJCD010000129.1:0-8543 GCA_044344895.1 Pirellulales bacterium
TACGCCCACGTCTTCTATCCGCTCACCGGCATCACCGCCGAGAAGCACGACAGCTTCCTCACGCCGACCGGTGACGGCCACGCGATGGCGGAGTTTTCAGGCAAGGAGCTGATCCAGGGCGAGCCCGACGCCTCGAGCTTCCCGTCGGGCGGCCTGCGGGCCACGTTCGAGGCCCGCGGCTACACCGCCTGGGATCCGACGAGCCCCGCCTACATCCTCGACAACCCCAACGGCACGACTCTGTGCATCCCGACGGCGTTTTGCTCGTGGACCGGCGAGGCGCTCGACAAGAAGACGCCGCTCTTGCGGTCGATGCAGGCGGTCGACAAGCAGGCCCGCCGGGTGCTGGCGCTCTTCGGGCACAAGGACGTCGGGCAGATTTCGGCGTCGGCGGGACCCGAGCAGGAGTACTTCCTGATCGACCGCAATTTCTTCTTCGCCCGCCCTGACCTCGTGGTCACCGGCCGCACGCTCTTCGGCGCCAAGCCGCCGAAGGGCCAGGAGTTCGAGGATCAGTACTTCGGCGCCATCCCCGAGCGGGTGCTCGCCTGCATGCTGGAGGGGGAGCGCGAGCTGTTCAAGCTGGGCGTGCCGGTGAAGACGCGGCACAACGAGGTGGCGCCGAGCCAGTACGAGATCGCCCCGATCTACGAGAATGCCAACATCGCCACCGATCACCAGCAGACGATCATGCAGACGCTGACGCGGGTGGCGCAGAAGTACGGCATGGCCTGCCTGCTCCACGAGAAGCCGTTCGCCGGCATCAACGGCTCCGGCAAGCACGTGAACTGGTCGATCGGCTGCAAGCTCGGCAACCTGCTCGAGCCGGGCGAGACGCCCCACGCCAACATGCAGTTCCTCGTGTTCTGTGCGGCGGTGATCCGGGCCGTCCACCTGCACGGCGACCTGCTCCGCGCCGTCGTCGCGGCCAGCGGCAACGACCACCGACTGGGCGCCAACGAGGCCCCTCCGGCGATCATCTCAATCTTCCTCGGTGATCAGCTCGCCGACGTGTTCGAGCAGATCGAGAAGGGCAAGGCCACGAGTTCGAAGTCGACAGGCACGCTGACCGTCGGCGTCGACACGCTGCCGTCGCTGCCCAAGCACGCGGGCGACCGCAATCGGACGAGCCCGTTCGCCTTCACCGGCAACAAGTTCGAGTTCCGCGCCGTCGGCTCGAGCCAGTCGATCGCCGGGCCGCTGGTGGCGCTCAACACCATCATGGCCGAGAGCCTCGACTACATCGCCACCGAGTTGGAGAAGGCGACCGGCGGCGATTCGGGGAAGCTCGCCGGTGCCGTGGAGAAGCTCCTGCAGAAGATCATCTCGGAGCACAAGGCGGTGATCTTCAATGGCAACGGATACTCCGAGGAGTGGCACGCGGAGGCCAAGAAGCGTGGGCTTCCGAACCTCAAGGCCACGCCCGAGGCCCTCGACGTGCTCGTCTCACCGAAGAACATCGCGCTCTTCGAGAAGTACGGCGTGCTGTCGGAGCGTGAGGTCCGCAGCCGCTACGACATCTACATGGAGCGGTACTGCAAGGACATCAACACCGAGGGCCAGGCGGCGCTGCAGATCGCCAAAACGATGATCCTGCCGGCCGGCTACCGCTATCAGGGCGAGCTGGTCGACATCGCCACCAAGCTCAAAGGCCTCGGCCAGGCGCCCCACATGGGGACGCTCGACAAGCTCACGAAGCTTGTTGGCACGCTGGAGCAGCGGATCGAGGGGCTGGAGAAGGTGCTCGGTCATCATGGCGGCGGCGACCTGCGGGCCGAGGTCAAGCACTTTCACGACGATGTCATCCCGGCGATGGTGGCCCTGCGGGAGATCGCCGACCAGATCGAGACGATCCTGCCGGACGACCTCTGGCCGCTGCCGACCTACCGCGAGATGCTGTTCATCAAGTGAGCCAGCAGGAACGGCCGCCGGAGGATCTGGGCCGATCGATCGCCGCGGAGTGCGGCCGTCTCGCGCTCCAGGTGCCTCCTGAGGCCGTCCCTGGCCTGGCGGCCTACGCGGCCAGCCTGTGGGCTTGGAATGAGCGGCTGAATCTCACGCGGCACACCGACGTCGAGAAGTTCGTCTCGCGGGACGTGGCGGACGCTGTGGCGATCGCTCCGCATCTGGCGGAAGGGAGCCGCGTGCTCGACGTCGGCACCGGCGGGGGCGTGCCGGGCGTGCCGCTGGCGATCCTGCGGCCGGATCTGCGGATGGAGCTGTGCGACAGCGTGGCCAAGCGGGCGCGGGCGGTGCGGGCGATCATCGGCGAGATCGGCCGCGACATCCCGGTCCACGAGTCCGCGGCACAGCCGCTGGTCGCCGCCGCGGCGACGTCGCGCCGCGGGTACGACGTGCTCGTGGTGCGGGCGGTCGCGCCGTTGCTCAAGCTACTCGGATGGTTCGAGCCGCTGGCCGACCGATATGGTCGGATGCTCGTCATCAAGGGCCCGCGGTGGGAGGAGGAGAAGGGCGAGGCCCGGCACCGGGGTTTCGTCAAGCAGGTCACCGTCCGGCGGATCGCCGCCTGGCCGATCCGCGGCAGCGACAACGAGAGCGTGCTGCTCGAGGTGAAGCGGCGGGATGCTCCCGCTGCCGCCGGACCGGTCGAAGACGCTTGATCTAGAGCGGATTCAACGTACGTGTAGCACCGGCTCGAGGGCGGCAAAAGTCTCCTCGCTGTGGCCGCAGCGGCCACACGCTCGTCGAGCTTCCGCCGACCCCCTCGCCTCCCTGCCCAGACCGCGGAGATGTCGCTACAGCAAAACCATATGCGCTCTAGAGGTTCATGCCCAGAAAACCGCCGCCGGCGTCGCTGGCGGCCTGCTCTCGGTCAAGCCGGTCCTTGGTCCGGGCCAGGTCGCCGGCCGCGATGTAACGGTCGAACTCCGCCTCCATGGCATGCTTGACGGAGAGCGTCAGCCACTGCACGGCGGGCTGCGTGAGCCAGTCACAGGTCTCGCGGTCGAGCCGGACAGACAGGTCGCTGCCTACGGTCCGTGAGTCGGCGTCGTCGGTGATGATCGTGCCCTCGACCGCGAACCGCACCCATCCCTGGGTGGGATCGTTCATGAACTGGAACGTGCAGGAACCGTTCGTGAGATAATAGGTGTTGCGGGTGCCATGCCGGGTCACGGCCTGTTGGAGCCGCTCGAGGCGGGCTCGCCACGCCGGCGAGGCGTCGAGCGGCACCTGGATCGAACGCGCGCATCGCAGCGGCGTGCAGTCGAAGGTGATTGCGACGGGCGGACTGGAGGGAGCGATGCTCATGCAGACCGGATTCTATCGCACGCCGGTGCGGGCGGCAGCCCCTGCCGGCGGCCGGACCGTCGTCGCGGCCGCATGGCTCGCGCTGGCCTGGGTCGCCGCCGGCGCCGGAGCGGCCGCGGCGGTTGAGGTCCGCTGTGCCGAGACACGCCAGCTGATGGGCGTGCCGTGGACGATCACCGTGTACGCGGCTTCGCCGCAGGACGGTGCTGCGGCGATCGCCGCCGGATTCGCGGAGATCGCCAGGCTGGAGCGAATCCTGTCGGACTACGACCCGCAGAGCGAACTCTCCCGGCTTTCGCTGCGGGCGCCGACGTCGGCGCCCGTGGAGCTCGGCGTCGATCTCTGGCGGGTCCTGTCGCGGGCCGTCGAGATTCGCGACGCCACGGAGGCCGCCTTCGATCCCACCGTGGGTCCGCTGACGAGCCTCTGGCGGCAGGCCCGTCGCACCGGGAGGCTGCCGACCGTCGACAGGCTGTCGGCCGCCAGGCAGGCGGTCGGGCCCGCCACGCTGCGGCTGGTTCCCGAGAACCGGGCGGTGTCGCTCGAGCGGCCGGGGATGCGGCTGGATCTCGGCGGCATCGGCATGGGCTATGCGGTCGACCGAACGCTCGAGGTGCTCGGCCAGCACGGCATCGAGGCCGCACTGGTCGACGCGTCGGGCGACATCGGCGCGTCGGGGCCTCCTCCCGGCAGCCGCGGCTGGACCATCGAGGTTTCCCCGCTGCGGGCCGCCGACCGGGAGCAGGCCGAGCCGCCACCGGTTGAGAGGCTCGTCCTCATCCATCAGGCCGTGACGACGTCGGGCGACGCCTTTCAGGCCGCCGAGATCGGCGGTCGCCGTTACAGCCACGTCGTCGATCCGCGAACCGGGATTGGCGTGGCGGGACCGGCCGCGGCCACGGTCGTGGCGGCCGATTGCACCACGGCCGATGCGTTGGCGACGGCCGCCAGTGTGCTCGGTCCAGGCCGTGCGCTGCCCGTCCTGGCACGCTTTCCCGGTGTATCGGCGCGGCTGGTCTGGCTGGAAAATGGCCGCATCAGCAGTGAATCGTCACCCAGTTGGTCTTCCCAGGTCGCCCAGATTCCCGAGTAGAGCTGCTTGGCCGCTCAGGCGAGGCAGGATTTGCCGGTTCTTCCAAGTTTGCGGGCGGTTCTGTCGATAGTTCCAGAGCCGTCGCTGCGCCTTGGCGTACGCGTTGCGGGCACGGAGTCGGGGGGCACCGTGCCGGGATGGGCCGCATGTTCGTGCGGTCTATCCCCTTGGGCGCAGCGACGGTGTTTGAGACATGACACCACACCAGGCGGATGCCCCCGTGCCGCGACGTGCCAGACAGCTCTGGGTAGCCTTGACGAGCGTTTCGCTGCTCGTCGGCGGCTGCGCGCCGAAGCAGCCGTTCTACTTCTTCGAGGACGGCGACCTGTCGCACTACGTCGGGGCGATCCAAAAGATCGAGTATCCCGACAGCTGCGAGCAGCCGCTCGACGAGGCCGCGGGCACGACTGAACCGCTCACGCTCTCCAACGCCCGGTTCGATCAGATCTGGGAGCTGTCGCTGGAGGAGGCGATCCGCACCGCCCTGGAAAACGGCAAGGTGCTCCGCAACCTCGGCGGCCGGTTCTCCACCTTCGGCGGCCCGCGGCCGCAGACCGGTGAGCCCGCCGTGTCGCTGCTCACCAATCCGCAGGCCACGCCGAGCATCTACGATCCGGCGATCGCCGAGACCGATCCGTTCCGCGGCGTGGAGAGCGCCCTGGCCCTGTTCGACGCACAGCTCTCCAGCTCGCTCACCTGGGAGCGGCAGAACCGGCCCCAGAACGTCGGTGGGCAGTTCACGCAGCTGTTCCAGCAGCAGTTCCTCGGCGACACCGGCAACTGGACCACGAGCATCCAGAAGCGGACCGCCACCGGCGGAACGTTTGGATTCGGCAACACGACGATCTACGACAACAACAACAACCCGACGCGGCAGAACAACGGGCAGCCGATCGGCAGCCCGAACTTCAAGGTGCTCGTCCCGTCAACCTTCACGACGAACTACGACTTCACGTTCAACCAGCCCCTCTTGCAGGGTGCCGGCGTCACCTACAACCGCATCGCCGGGCCCGACCCGTTCGACAATCTCTACGGCCGGCCGCTGTTCCGCGGCGTGCTGCTGGCCCGCATCAACGCCGACATCTCGCTGGCCGACTTCGAGGCCGGCGTGCGCAACCTGGTCAGCGATACCGAGCAGTCCTACTGGGAGCTCTACTTCGCCTACCGCAACCTGGAGAGCCGCAAGGCGGGCCGTGACAGCACGCTGGAGGCCTGGCGGAAGGTCCACGCCCTCTACGTCGAGCAATCCCGCGGCGGTGAGGCCGACAAGGAGGCTCAGGCCCGCGAACAATACTTCCTCTTCCGCGGCCAGGTCGAGGAGGCGCTCACCGACGTCTACCGCTGCGAGAACCGGCTCCGGTACATGATGGGCATCAGCGCCAGCGACGGCCGGCTCATCCGGCCGGCGGACGAGCCGACCACCGCCCGGATCTCGTTCGACTGGCAGCAGTCGCTCGTCGAGGCACTCTCGCGGTCGGCCGAGCTCCGCAGGCAGAAGTGGGTGATCAAGCAGAAGGAGCTCGAGCTCACCGCCGCCAAGAACCTGGTCCTGCCGCGGCTCGACCTGGTGGGCCGCTGGCGGTTCCTCGGCATGGGCCAGTACCTGACCGGCCCCAGCAACCAGTCGTACGATGCGAACGGCCAGGATCCGCTCATCGACACCAACGCCTTTGCGTCGCTGTGGCAGGGCCAGTTCCAGGAGTGGCAGGCCGGGGCCCAGTTCAACATGCCGCTCGGTTTTCGCCGCGAGCTGGCCACCGTCCGCAACCATCAGTTGCAGCTGGCGAGAGAGCGGGCCCGTCTGCAAGACGAGGAGCTGGAGGCGTCTCACGCTCTCGTCGAGGCGGTGCGGAGCGTCGACACGAACTTCGCCCTCGCCCAGACCAACTTCAACCGCCGCGTCGCTGCCGAGCGGCAGGTGGAGGCCGTGCAGGCCGCCTACGACGCCGGCACGGTCACGCTCGACCAGCTGCTCGACGCCCAGCGGCGGCGGGCCGAGGCCGAGAGCTCCTACGCCCGCTCGCTCGTCGACTACAACCGCTCGATCTCCCAGCTCCATTTCCGCAAGGGATCGCTGCTGGAGTACAACGGCGTGTTTCTCGCCGAGGGTCCGTGGCCCGGCAAGGCCTACTTCGACGCCCATCGCCGCGCCCGGCAGCGGGACGCGAGCCTGTATCTCGACTACGGCCACTCGCGGCCCGGCGTCTTCAGCCGCGGGGCGATCACCCAGAACTTCGAGTCGATCGGCGGCGACGCCAGGGCACAGCAGCTGCCGGCCCGGGATCCCGCCACCCGCGAGGAAGACGATCAGCTGCAGGCCCCGCCGGCGCCGGGCACGACCCCGCGGGCCGGCGACAATCCGGCGCTGCCGGAGCTGCTGCCCACGCCGCGTCCGGCCGCCGCCGGTGGCAGCTGAAAATCCGCGGCGGGATGCGCTCGAGCGCGCGACTTCGGTGGAGCACCGGCTCGGGGGCGGCAAAAGTCTCCTCGCTGTGGCCGCAGCGGCCACACGCTCGTCGAGCGTTCGCCGACCCTCTCGCCTCCCGTTCTCAAATTTCCAACTCGTCGCTCCAGCAAAACGGGACGCGGCCTAGCGGGCCGCCGGCAGCGCGGCCGCATCGAGCGCCTGCCGCAGCCGGGCCGGATCACGCATGGCGATGGCGTCGAGATGCCGCTTGGCTGCCGGCAGCGGGCAGGCGGCCAGGTAGCCGGCCACGGACCGGCGGACGAGCGGATCGTCGCCGCCGAGCGTATCCCAGAGGCCGGCCACGTCGTCGACCGCGTCCCATGCCCGGTAGCGGGCCAGGTCGATCACCGCCTCCGCCGCGACGCCGGGACGCTGGAGCAGAAGCCTCGTGGCCAAGGCTATCCGGGCCGGTGGGATCGTCTCGGCGAGGCTCTCCGCGGCAAACCGCAATGCTGCGAGCAGGTGCCGCTGGTCGAGCGGTCGGGCATCCGCCCCGAAGAGTCCGCGGGTCCGCAGGGCGTCGAGGCCCCGTTCACCTTCGGCGACGAGCAGCCCCGCCAGCACGCCGTCGAAGCCGGCCCTGAAGTCGTCGTCGGTGGCCGCCAGCGCGTGTTGGAGAGCGGCGACGCAGTCATGGCGGACGGCGGGATCGCTGGTGCGATCGGCCGCAACGCCGAGCAGCAGGCCGTAGAGTCCCCGCCGCCGCTGGTCGACGCCCGGATCGGCCAGCCAGGCCCGCAGCGATCCGGGATCGACCGCATCGGCCGCGGCCCGCACGGCGGCGAACGGCGCCAGCCCGAACTCGGCGAACGCGTCGGCCGCGATCGTCGGATCGGGATGCTCGAGCCGCGTGGCGAACCACCGCAGCCGCTCCGCGGCGGGCAGGGAGGCAGCCGGCGCCGCGGCCACGTACCCGAGCACCGTCTCGTCAGCCCCCACCGCGGACCAGCGGAACCCGTCTGCACCGCCGTCGGCCGGAGTCGCTGCCGCGAACAGGACGGCCGTGCCGGCGACGGGCGCCGCCACGCGGGCCGTCACCGTGTCGGCGGCGTCGGCAGGGATGCGGCCGCGGAGCGGCTGGTCGATCCGAAAACGCTGCGCCGGCAGCCCGGCCGTGTCGACGGCCGCCGCCGCGACGGCTTCGCCCACGGCCACGGCGGTGGCCGCGTCGCGGCGCTGCGCCAGCGATTGGCCCACCGCGCCGCAAAACGGGCAGGCTTGGGCGACCGTCGCCGTGAGGATGGCCGCCATGGCCGGTGGCAGCCAGCCAAAGGGGCGTCGCGTGCCGGAGCGACGGATCATGAGGCACCAGCGGGACGCACGATCCGGGAGCATTCGGCGGGTCATTCGACGAGCATGCCGGCCCGCTGGCCCTGCATCCGCGCCCGCCAGTAGGGGATGTTGCACAGGAGCAGCCGGCCCGTGCCCTCGTAGACGTAGGCCCGCGGCTGTCCCGACAGCGCGGCGCTGACGAGCGACTTCGCCGGCCGCCGCATGGTGAGCCGGATTCCCTGGGTGCGCGCGACGACGAAAGGCCCATCCACGACGAGCCGCTCGTCCGCGAGATCGACCTCCTGCACCGGCCCGTCGACGCAGAGCACGGCCTTCCCTTCCCCCTGCAGCGCGGTCTTGTACCAAAACAGTCCCTGGCCCGCGAGCAGCGAGGTGAGCAGCCGCTCGCGGTGGATCGACAGGCCGACCTCGGCGTCACTG
>JBIJCD010000121.1:0-8714 GCA_044344895.1 Pirellulales bacterium
CCCCGCCCGCCGCCGGGCCGCGGGCACCCCCGGCGAGATCCAGCTGATCACGAGACGGCCATCATCCCGTGCCGCATGTCACGACAGGACGACGCGTTCCTCGGCCGGCGTGGCCTGCCGCACCGTGCCGATCCGCGATGTCGCGAAGCCGAGATCCTCGAGCTGGCTCTGGATGCTGTCGGCGAAATGCGGCGAGACGACCAGCACCATGCCCACGCCCATGTTGAACACCCGCTCCATCTCGTCGGCTGCGATTCGGCCCAGCCGCTGCACCCAGGGGAAGACCGGTGGCACGGGCCACGAGCCGCGGTCGAGCATCACCTGCACGGAGTCGGGCACGATCCGGGCCAGGTTTTCCACCAGGCCGCCGCCGGTGATGTGGGCGATGCCGTGCACCACCTGCTTGACGCGGTAGTGCCGCAGCACCCGCTTCACGGGGCGGGCGTAGAGCCGCGTCGGTGTGAGCAGGATCTCGTCGACCGTGCGGCCCTCGATCTCGGGCACCCGGTCACCGCCGGCGAGCCCGCCCATCTCGAAGACCGCCTTCCGGACCAGGCTGTAGCCGTTGGAGTGCAGGCCGCTGGAGGCGATCCCCAGGGCCACGTCGTCGGGCTGGATCTGGCGGCCGTCCACGAGCCGGGCCCGCTCCACCACGCCCACGCAGAAGCCGGCCAGGTCGTAGTCGCCGTCCTGGTACATGTCGGGCAGGATCGCAGTCTCGCCGCCGACCAGGGCGCACTCGCACTCGACACAGGCGTCGGCGATGCCGCGGACGATCTGCTCGAGCAGGTTCGGGTCGTCCTTCGACATCGCCACGTAGTCGAGAAAGAAGAGCGGCTCGGCGCCGGTGCACAGGGCGTCGTTGACGCTCATCGCCACCAGGTCGATGCCGACGGTGTGGTGGATGCCCGCCGCCACCGCCACCTTGAGCTTGGTTCCCACGCCGTCGGTGCAGGAGACGAGCAGCGGGTCTTTGTAGCTGCGGCTGAAGAGGCCCTTGAAGTCGAGCTGGAAGATCGCCGCGAACCCGCCCTCGGGGCTGATCACCCGTGGGCACTGGGTCCGCCGCATGTGCGCGGGGAGGCGGGCCATACCCTCGCGGTAGAGCTCGAGATTGACGCCGGCACTGGAATACGTGGCTCCGCTCACGGCAGGTATCTTCGCCGCGCCGTGGCCGCCCGCAAGCCCGCCCGCGCGGTGCCGCGGAGTCAGGCCGCGACGGGCCCCGCCGCGCCGCCGGGAGGGGCGATGATGGTATGCTCACCGCCATGCCACCGAGCCCATCTCCGCAGGCTGCAGGCGGCCGGCGGAGCGACCGCCAGCCGCTGCCGCCGCTGCAGTTCAGCCACCCTTTGCCCTACGGCGCGGTGTTGCACGACAGCTTCGGGCAGCGGGAACGGGGCGTGCAGTTCATCGTCTACAGCCGCTCGGCGACGGCGATGCGGGTGCTGCTCTACGACGGCGTCGACGATCCCGAACCCGCCGAGGTGATCTCGCTCGATCCAGGCCGGGACCGCTGGGGCGACATCTGGAGCGTGTTCGTGCCCCGGCTCGGCCCGGGCCAGCTCTACCACTTTCAGGCCGACGGGCCGTTCGATCCGGAACGCGGCCAGCGGTTCGACGGTACGGCCCGGCTCATCGACCCGTACGCGCGGGCGCTGGCGGGCCGCTTCCTGCCTGGCACTGACGGGATCGTACGGCCACCCAAGAGCGTCGTCGTCGACGACTACTTCGACTGGCAGGGCGACCGGCACCTGCGGCGCGGCCTGGCCGACACCGTCATCTACGAGATGCACGTCCGCGGTTTCACGGCGAGCCCCACCAGCGGCGTCGCCCATCCGGGAACCTACGCCGGCGTGATCGAGAAGATCCCCTACCTCAAGTCGCTGGGCGTGACGGCCGTCGAGCTCATGCCGGTGCACGAGTTTCCCACGGAGCTGCCCAGCGGCGAGCTGCCGCCGCATGGCAACTACTGGGGCTACGACCCGATGGCCTTCTTCGCGCCTCACCGCGGCTATGCTTCGGGCTCGGAGCCGGGCTGCCAGGTCCGCGAGTTCAAGGAGATGGTCCGGGCGCTGCATGCAGCTGGGATCGAGGTGATCCTCGACGTCGTCTTCAATCACACCGCGGAGGGCAACCACCTCGGCCCCACCTTCTCCTTCAAGGGGCTGGAGAACCGCGTCTACTACATGCTCGGCGACGGGGGCGGGCACTACCGCAACTACACCGGCTGCGGCAACACGATCAACGGCAACCACCCGATCGTCCGCGAGCTGATCTTCCTCTGTCTGCGGCACTGGGTGCACACCTACCACATCGACGGATTTCGCTTCGATCTGGCCAGCGTGCTCAGCCGCGACCGCAACGGCGACATCCTGCCCAATCCGCCGATCGTCGAGCTGATCACCGAAGATCCCATGCTGGCCGACACGAAGATCATCGCCGAGGCCTGGGACGCCGCCGGCGCCTACCAGGTGGGGTCGTTCGCCAGCCTGCGGTGGGCGGAGTGGAACGGCCGCTACCGCGACGACGTCCGCCGCTACTGGCGGGGCGACTACGCCCAGACGGGCCACCTCGCCACAAGGCTGGCAGGATCGAGCGACCTCTACGGCGACGACGGCCGTCAGCCCTACCACAGCATCAACTTCGTCACCTCGCACGACGGCTACACGCTCAACGACCTCGTCACCTACCGCGACAAGCACAACGAGGCCAACGGAGAGGGCAACCGCGACGGCGACAACAACAGCTTCTCCGACAACTACGGTGTCGAGGGGCCCTCGAAGCGGGCAGACATCGAGGGGCTGCGGGCCCGGCAGATCCGCAACATGCTGGCCACGCTGCTGGTCAGCCAGGGCGTGCCGATGCTCCTGGCGGGCGACGAGTGCCGCCGCACGCAGCAGGGCAATAACAACGCCTACTGCCAGGACAACGAGGTGTCGTGGTTCGACTGGCGGCTCGCCGACGCCCATGCCGACCTGGTCCGGTTCGTGACGGAACTCGTGCGGTTTCGGCTCGGCAACCCCACGCTCCGTCGCCGCTCCTTCCTGGTCGGCGGGTCGAGTGACGACGGCGGCCTGCCCGACGTGGAATGGTTCTCACCGGACGGATCCCACGTCGACTGGTATGCGGCCGACGCCAGCCTCGTCTGCTTCTTTGGCGCGCCCAGCCGCGAGAGGCTGCTCGCGGAAAACGACGCGGCGGCGGGGGGCGTGGAGGGCCGGCCGCGGCACGTGCTCATCTTCGCCCACGCCGGCTCGCTGCCGCGGGCGTTTCACTTCCCGCGGCCCGTCGCCATCGCCGGGCTACCCTGGCGGCTATTCGTCGACACTGGCCGGTCGGCCCCGGACGACATCCACGCCGACGGCAAGGGACCGATCGTGGACGTCACCAAGCCGCTGGAACTCGCGGAGCGGTCGCTCGTCTGCCTCGTGGCCGAGCCCGACCCCTCCCTGCCCCGGCGGCTCACGGCGGAGAAACTGCTCGGTCCGGAAATTGCACCGTAGCCGGGCTGGCGGATATTCTCGAAGGACCGTCTCGTCCTCGTGATCCCCATGGGGAGACGACGTCATCGCACGCGAGCCATCCCTCCTTTCGCACCTCTGGAATCCATCATGAGCATCCAGCGTCTTCCCGGTTGCCCGAGCCTGTGGCCCGTGCCGGTCCTCGTCTGCCTCGTCGTCCTCGGGTGTGCTCCGGCGGCCCCGCCCGCCCGCAGCGAGGCGGCGCGGCCCGCACGGCCGGCCGCGGATCACGACCACGACCACGATCATGACCACGCCGCAGAGAAGGCCGCGAAGAAGGACGATCACGATCATGCCCACCCGGAGACGCTGGCCGCGGGCGTCGCGGAGCTCGAGAAGATGTGGGGTGGCATCAAGACGGCCCTGAAGGGGGGCAAGCTCGACGAGGCCGACGACCTGGTGCACGAGGTCGGCCATCTGCTCGAGGACCTGCCCGGCCTGCTTGCCAAGTCGAAGCCCGCCGAGGACGCGGCGGAGGCCGGCAAGAAGGCGATCGACGAGGTCTTCGCCTGCTTCGAATCGATCGACGCGGCCGTGCATGCAGGCGAAGAGGAAGTGAAGAAGCTCGACCTCGACGGGCTGGCGACCAAGATCGAGTCGGCCTTCAAGTCGCTTTCGGGCCAGACCAAGTAGCAGGCCGCAGTCTGGTGGCCATCCGCTCGGCCGCGGGCATGCTCGCGATCACTCACAGCACTCACGGAGGAACGCCATGATCATGATGACGAAGATGCGCTGGTCGTCGGGGCTCGTGGTCGCACTCGCCGTCACGGTGGCCGCGCTCCCGGCGGCACGCGGCCTGGCGCGGGAGATCGATCCGGCGGCCGTCCGGGGGCAGCTGCTGCTGCCGCAGGAGCCGGCGGGGGCGGTCACGCCGACGGTTGCGAAGGAGAAGCTCACGAAGGAACCGCAGCCGATCGTGCTGGCCGGCCGGATCGGCGCGCGGGGCATGGAGCCGTTCCTCGACAACAAGGCTTCGTTCGTGCTCGTCGAGATTCCGGCCGACGACCATGCCAAGAAGCCGGGCCACAACGCCGACGACTGCCCCTTCTGCAAGAAGAAGCAGGCCGGCACGCCGATGACCGCGGTGCAGTTCCTCGGGGCCGACGGCAAGGTGATCCCGGTCGACTCCCGCAAGCTCTTTGGGATTCAGAAGGGCAGCGACGTGGTGGTCAGCGGGAGAGCGGTCTTCGACCCCAAGCTGGCGATCCCGATCATCCAGCTGACGGCCGACGGGATCTTCGTCCGGCCGCCGGCGAAGTAACGCACGCGGGCGATACGTGGAGACGGCATTCAAGGAGTGGGCGGTGATCTGCCGGGCGCTGGCCCAGGGTCGCCAGCGGGTGATCCTCCGCAAGGGCGGGATCGTGGAGCCGGGGGGCGCGTTCCGCCTCGAGCATCGAGAGTTTCTCCTGATGCCCACGTTCCTGCATCAGTCGCCAGAGAGCATCATTCCGGCGGCCCGCGACCTGCTCACCGACATCGACGCCGACCGGCCTCCGGACGGCACGATGGTGTTCCGGCACCGGGCCCGCGTCACCGGCTCGGTCCGCGTGACGTCGCTCGGCGAGCTCGCCCGGTTTCGCCCCGATCACGTCTGGTCCGACGCCGTGGTGGCGGAGCGGTTTCACCGCTGGGGTGACGGGCTCGAGGTGCTCGAGGTCGAGCTGGCCGCGCTGCCAGAGCCTCTCGTCGTGCCCTGGCGCGAATCGTTCGGCGGCTGCAAGTCGTGGGTGAACGTGACCGTGTGACGTTGTCGTCCATCGACACTGCGGAACGCCGGCGACTGACTAACGACGGTCGGCATTGGCTGCCGCAGGCCGGGCGTCCCACGCCTCGTCGATGCCGTACTGTGCCCTTTCGTCGGCGGTGAGCGTCCTTCCGGTCGCCCGGCGGGCCAGTGCGATGAGCTTGGTCACGTCGTTCTCCCAGAGCCGGATCGAGTGGGTCGACGAGGAGACCAGCCAGTGGTCGGAGCGGTCGAACTCGATGTATTGCACCGGCTTGGTGTGGCCCCGAAGCGCTATGCCGCTCCGCGCGATGTTCTCCGCCGAGAGGTCCCAGACCTGCAGGCCGCCGTCGGACGACCCGGTGGCCAGCACACGTGAGTCACCAGAGAACGCGGCACACTGGAACGTCGCCTCCGGATCTCGCGGCAAGCGGATCGTCTGCTCGCGACCATCGTCGTCGATCATGACGAGCGCGACGCCCGAGTCCTGCGTGACGTCCGTTCGCCAGCGTCCGTCGGGAGACCGGGCGTAGGGCCCCGTGCCGCGACCGGTCCACGCGGTGGCGGGCGCGATGGCGGCCGCGCCCTCGGCCACCGGCTCCGGCTGCCCCACCGGAACCCCCTTCCGCAGCTGATGACGCTGCACGCTTCCATCCCCGCGCATCACGGTCAAGGCCTCGGCACTCAACGTGAACGCCACCCGCGGGCGCACGGCGACGCCATCGATCCTGGCTCGCCGGATCGCGCCGTCCGGACGGGCGGGGCTCCACTCCCAGAGCACCATGACGCCACCATCCGCGGTCGGACCGGCGGCCCAGAGTTGACCCGGCTCGACGCCGAAGCGGAGGCAGGCCGGATCGAGACCCTCCGCGGAGAAGCGCACGGCGGGTTTGGCGACCAGCCGGTCGGCCACATTGGTCCGTGGCATCTGCGAGAGATCCCATACGCAGATGGTGTGGTCGGCGGCGCCGGTGGCGAGCCAGCGGCTGTCGCGGCTGAAGGTGTGAAAGACGACCTTCCCGCCGTGGCCGATGAGTTCGATCGGGTCCCGCATGGGATCGTTTGTGGTGAGGTCGAGGACGCGCACGATCGCATCCTCGCCGTCGATCGCCAGCCAATGCCCGTCGGGACTCATCACCCGCTCGCCCGTCGATCCCCCGGCGGGCGCATCGGGCCGGGCCAGGAGCGTGCCAGGCCGCGGGGCGAGCGTCTGGTTGATCACCTGCGGATGCGGCACGGTGAAATCCCACTTCTGCGCCGACGCCTTGCCGAGCGACACCAGCCGGCGGCCGTCCCGTGAGAACGCCAACTGCGACGCCTGGTGGTTGTGGCCGCGAAGCGTGCAGTCGGGCAGGTCGCTGCCGGCCTCTTCCGCGAGGTTCCAGGCAGAGATCTCGGCCTTGGTGAGCGACGCCACGAGCCACGTGTCGGAACAGGCGAAGGAGAACGACTCCTCGGGAGTCGCGATCTCCACGACGTGCTCCAACACCCAGCCGCCGGACGGCCGCACGGAAAAGAGCCGCCAGCCCTTGAGCTCCCCCTTCCGCTCCATCAGCACCAGCCGGTCGCCGTGTGCCAGGAAGATCGCGGCCGTCTCCCCGGGCACCATGGCGATCACGTCGCCGTCGCCCGGTTCCGAGACGCTCCAGCGTCTCACCCGTGAATCCTCGTCGCCATCGCGAGTGAGGATCTCTTGGCTGTTCGGCGAGAACGCGAGCGGACGATGATCGGTGTCGCCCGCGAGCACGACGGGACCGGCGAGTGCGCCGCTCCCATCCCCGTCGAGACGCCAGACGTGCACGCTGTCGCCATGAACGCCTTGCTCGGGATGGGACGCCTGCGAGGCATCGGTTGCCTGTGTCGCTTCAGTCGCTTGAATCGCCATCTGCCTGCCGTCCGGACTGAACACCGCGCTCGCGGCCCTGCCCCGCACCACCACGGCCGTGCCGGCCCTCGCCGCATCACGGAGGTCATGAAGCCTGCACGCCGTGTCCGATCCGACGAGGAGCCACCCCGCGTCCGGGCTGAGCTGCAGGGCGACGCCCTCCCGTGTGACGGCCTCCTCGGGCGGTGGAATGCGTAGAGGCTGGCGGAGGGCATCGTTCGGATCGATCACGGTGACGCTTCCGTCGGTCGCCAGCAGTGCGAGCCGCGACTCGTCTGCACTCGAGCAGGCCATGACCACGGACACGCCGTGCGCGACGCCGCTGGAATACGGGTCGATCGCGTCCATGTCGAAGAACTGCGACGGACAGACCAGCCACCGGCCCGCCGCGCTCAGTGCAAGCATCGGCTCCGTCGGTCGGAACGGCATGCCGCCCACCTGCATGATCGCCTCGCGGAGCGACTCCTCGGCCGCGGGCACGATGGGCAGCCCCTGCCGCGTGGTCATCTCGATACCTTCCACGGCGAGCAGGACACCCAGGTCTGGCCGCACGCTCCTGATCGCCCGGGAGGCGGCGGCGAGTTCGCCGGCCCGCGCCCGGTAGATGCCGTTGATGGCAAGCTCCCGTGAGGCCCGCTCCGACTCCGCCAGCGTGGTCTTGTCGTCCGCCAGCTGGCGGGCAAGCCGCCGTTGCTTATCGACGATCCTGACGGCGACGAGCGAGATCAGGGCCGTCGCCGCGACCGCAGTGAAGCCCGCCACGGCCCAGGTGCGATGCCGTCGCAGCCACCGGAAGAGTCGCTCGATGGGCCTCTCCCGGTAGGTCGCGAAGGGCTGGTCGGCGAGCCAGAACTCGAGGTCGTCGGCGAGGGCGGCGGCCGTCGCGTAGCGGTCGGCAGGGCTCGTCGCCATCGCCTTGGAGGTGATGGCTTCCAGGGCCCGCGAAACGCGGGGCTGGACCGCGTGCAGCGCCGCATATCTGCCTGTCAGGACGTTCTGCAGCACATCGGCCACGCTCTCGCCCCGGAAGGGCGCGCGGCCGGCCAGCAGGTGGTAGAGCGTCGCCCCGAGGCTATAGATGTCGCTGGCCGGGCTGACCAGATCGTGCCGTCCCGAGGCCTGCTCGGGACTCATGTAGGCCGGTGTGCCGATCAGGCTGCCGGTCGCCGTGAGGTCGCTGACCGCCGATGCCGAGATGTCGAGTCGAGCCTCACCTGCCGGAGTCATCCGTGTATCCGTCTCGCCCATCCCCGCGGCCTTCGCCAGGCCCCAGTCGACCACGATCGTCTCGCCGTGACGCCCGATCATGATGTTGTGCGGCTTGATATCCCGGTGGATCACGCCTCGGGAATGCGCATACTCGATCGCCTGAGAAGCGACGATGATGCTGCGGAGAAGTCTGCGGAATGCGAGCGACGACGCCTGCTCGTCGAGTGCGCCCGTACGTATGTCTTCGTGCAGTTCTTCGATGGCCTCGAGCAGGCTGCGGCCACGGATGAACCGCATCGCGTAATATGGGCGGCCGTCGCTGTGCGTGCCGAGGCTGTAGACCGGCACGATCCCCGGGTGCTCGAGCCCT
>JBIJCD010000122.1:0-8700 GCA_044344895.1 Pirellulales bacterium
CTCACGCCGCCGAAGGGGCAGACGGCGACGGCCGCCGTGCCGTGGTCGAAGACGAAGAGCGGCGCGGGCATGCCGTCGCCCGTCGTGGCAGGCGACCTGCTCTACTTCTTCGGCGACAAGGCGGTCTGCTACGACAAGCGGACGGGTACGGAAAAGTATCGCAAGCGTATGCCCGACGGCACGATGGCCGCGGGGTGCCCGATCGCGGTCGGCGACCGGATCTACATCGTCAACGAAAAGGGCAAGGTCGTCGTGGTGGCCATGGGGCCGGAATTCAGGGTGCTGGCCGAATCGCCGCTCGGCACCGCCGACGAGGTCTTTTGGGCCACGCCGGCGGTGACCGACGATGCGCTGCTCGTGCGCTCGTCGCAGGCGGTGTACTGCATACGGTAGCCGCTTGCTCGCGATCGGCAGTGTCATCGCTCATGGAGCGATCACCGCCGTGGCGCCGCGGCTGCTCGACGGCTGACTCAGCCCCGGATGTATGTCGGGAAGTCGGTGTAGCCGGCCGCACCGGTCGGGGAATACCAGGTCGACATCGCCGCGGGCTCGGCCAGCGGCCAGCCGTGGGCGAACCGCTCCACGAGGTCGGGGTTGCTGATGTAGGGCCGTCCGAAGGCGATCAGGTCGGCGAGGCCGTCACGGATAGCGGCTTCGGCCGTCTCCTGCGTGTAGCCGCAGTTACCGATGAGAGGCCCGCGGAACTCGCTGCGAAACTCGGCCAGCGTCATCGGCTCGCCCAGCTTGTGGAAGCCGAAGCCCAGGCCATCCACGACGTGCAGGTAGGCCAGCCCGCAGCCATCGAGAAGCCGGGCCACGGCCTTGAACTGTTCGCGGTAGTCGGGCGAGCCCATGTCGTTGAAGCCGCCGTTGGGGGAGATGCGGACCCCCACCCGGCCGATCGGCCACTCACCGGTGACCGCCTCGACGACCTCCGCGAGGAAGCGGCAGCGACGCTCGACGCCGCCGCCGTAGCGATCGGAGCGGAGGTTGGTCTTCGACTGGAGAAACTGGTCGATCAGGTAGCCGTTGGCGGCATGGATTTCGACCCCGTCGAACCCCGCGGACCGGGCCCGCGCCGCCGCCCGGCGGTAGGCGGCGACCACGCCCGGGATCTCGCCGGTGTCGAGCGGCCGCGGCACCTCGTAAGGCTGCTTGCCGACGGGCGTGTGGATGCCGTCGCCCGCGATCGCCACCGCCGAGGCCGACACGGGCAATGCGCCGCCATGGAAGCTTGAATGCGACGCTCGGCCCATGTGCCACAGCTGCAGAAAGATCCTGCCCCCCCGGCGGTGCACGGCATCGGTCGTGAGCCGCCAGCCGTCCACCATCTCGTCGGTGTAGATGCCAGGCGACTCGAGCCAGCCGTTGGCCTGCTCCGAGATCGTCGTGGCCTCGGAAACGATCAAACCTGCCGAACTCCGCTGGGCGTAGTACTCCGCCATGGTGGCGTTGGGAACCCTCGCGGGCCCGGATCTCGACCGCGTCAGCGGCGCCATCACCACTCGGTTGGGTAACGCGAGTTCACGTAGCGTGAAGGCCGCAAGCAGTGGTGATTGCGTCATCGTAGCTCCTTGCCATGGGCACGCGGCGTCGATCTGCCGAGCGTCACGGTGACGACGTCACCGCGGACGAGTCGTCGAAGTCGTCGGTCGGGGCCGCCGCGGCGTGGTGCCGCTCGCGGACGAAGCTCGTGACGACGACGGGGCCGCTGCCCGCATGCACGGTCGCCGTGTGGTGGCTCTGCTTTCCGTCGACAAGCACGGCCACCTGGACCTCGGTCGGATTCTCGCCGCCCCAGTTGCGGAACTGATGGACGTAGACCGTGTAGCGGCCGAAGGGGGCGGCGCCCCGCGCCCAGAACACGTTCTCCACGGCTGCCGGCGTCATCGGCACCACGTTCTGATCGACGTCGAGCCAGCCGCCGCAGGCGCCGCGGCGGTTGCTGAAGTTGATCATGGAGATGCCCCGCCGGGGCGCGACCGACTCGACCATGACGTGCACATCGATGTCGTTGAAGTTGTCCCAGGCGATCGAGATTTGCACGTCGCCCGTGCGGGCCCCGGCCATCGCGAGCCGCCGGCCGAGTTCGCCGCCGAAGCCGCGGCCTCCGTCCCCGAAGCCACGGTCGCCGCCGCGACCACCGGACGTGGCGGCACTCCCGGCTGCGGCGGCCGGCAGGCCCGCCAGCGTCGTGACCGCGGGGAGCTCCGCCAGCATCTCCGTCACGTCGAAGCCGGCGAGCTGCACCCCCGAGTCGAGTGCGGCGACCTCGGCTGCGGCCGGCTCGAGGGCCGGCAGCGGCTGCGCGTCCGGATTGTCCCAGGCATGGGCAGGAAGCGGCGGGTCCGCGGCGAGCAGCGCGGGCGTGGCCTGGGCGACGGCCGGTTCGAGCACCAGGGCGTCTTGCAGGTCCACCGCCGCGTCGGCGGCGGGAGCGAAGTCGACCGCGAGCCGCACCGCCGCGGCGGGGCGTGCCGGTGCGATCACCGCCAGCGCCATCATCAGCAGCAGCGCCACGTGGAAGATGAGGCTCTGCAGGAAGCCGTTGCGGTAGAGCGCCAGCACCGCGCCGTCGGCGGCGTCGATCCATACTCGCCGGCCCGCCCTGCGATCCGATGCGAAGGTGGCGTCCATCGTTCAGCTCCTCCGCTGTGCCGGATGCGGCAGCCCCGCGGCGTGCGTCAGCGGGCCAGCGACACGCGGATGATTTCCCTGTCGTTTCGGACGAAGATCGACTTGTCGGCGTAGGCCGGGCCGCACCAGACGACGTTGCGGCCGAAGGCCGTGTTCGTCGGCTCCAGCAGGTGGGTGCGGGCGACTTCGGTATAGCCCGATGGCGACAGCTTCGCGATCACGAGGTCGCCGGTCTCGGCGAACATCCAGTAGCGGTCCGCCTGCCTGACGATGAACGCCGTGCCCGACCCTTGCGGTCGGTCGCCGAGCGGGCCGCCCCCCTTCCACACCACGTCGCCGCCGGGGATCGCGATGGCCCGCAGGTCGCCTTTCTCGTGGAAGCCGTAGATGTGGCCGTCGGCCACGAAGGGCTGGACGTTCACCGCCGAGATACCGTGCTTCGGCTTGTTGCGCCAGACGACCTCGACACCGGAGCCGTCGGCCGCGAGCTTGAGGAGCAGGTTCTTCTCCTGGAAGCCGCCGACGTAGAGATACTCGCCGACCTGCACCGGCGCCATGATGATCGAGCCGTTGTCGGCGTTGTAAGGCGATTCCCAGATCTGCCGGCCGGTCTCAGGCTCCACGGCGTAGATGCCGTCGGGCTTCATGAACACGAGCTGCCGCCGGCCGCCCACGTCGATGAGCGTCGGCGGCGAATACCCTTGCTCCGGCGCCGTGCCGGCCCGCCAGATCTCCTTGCCCGTCCGCTTGTCGAAGGCGACGGCGTGGGCCACGTCGGTGCCGACCACGCAGACCAGACGGTCGCCGTCCACGAGCGGGTGGCTGGCCCAGCCCCACAGCGCCGCCTTCGTCTTGTAGTCGGTCTTGAGGTCGCGGGACCAGATGAGCTTTCCGTCGGCCACGGTCAGGCAGCAGAGGTTGCCCTCGGCGCCGAGCGTGTAAACGCGATCGCCGTCGACCGTGGGCGTGCACCGCGGTCCGGCCGGATAGGCGATCGTATAGGTGACGGGGTACTCGTGCTTCCAGAGCTGCCGGCCCGTGGCCTCGTCGAGGCACAGCACACGCTCCGTGCCCGAGGACGTTTTCCGCTCGAAGTTCGCCACCTTCACGTCAGCGTCGGTGACGTAGTCGGTGACGAAGACGCGTCCGGCGGCGACGGCCGGACCGGCGTACCCGCCCGCGATCGGCGCCCGCCAGAGCACCTGCGGGCCGGCCGCCGGAAACGTGTCGAGCAGGCCATCCTCGCGCCAGACGTTGTCGCGGCGAGGGCCCATCCACTGTGGCCACTCGTCACCGAGCGCGGCAGTGGCCGCAGCCGCCGCCAGCCACAGGCATAGACTCATCGCCACCCGGTCGCCGACGTGCCGCATGGTTCCTCCCTGGTTGTCGCCTGGGCTCCGCATCGAGCCGACGCCTGCAATCGTAGCAGGCCGCTGCGAAAGCCGCCGGGGATCGGCGGGTCAGAGTGCGCGGCGATGCCTCTTCCGAGCGCGGAACGCCGGAGTCACCGGCGCGGCCGCCGGTGCCGAGGCCCTGCCCTCGGCCGGAGCGGCCACCGCGTGTGATCGCGTGGAGCCTTGTGACCGCTGCCGTCGCTGTCCGCCCGGGGACGAGCTGCGGCCACCGCCGCTCCTGCCGCCCCTGCCCCGCGAGGCCCCGCCGTGCGCCGCCCTGCCCTGCCGCTGCTCGTGGCCCGAGCGTGGCTCGCGAGCGGCGTCGACAGCAGGCAGGTCCGGCAGGTCGGTGCGCACCGGCACGGCCTTGCGGAGCAGCCGCTCGATCGCCTGCAGGCGGGGCCGCTCCTCGTGATCGCACAGCGATACCGCCTTGCCGGTCATGCCCGCCCGGCCGGTGCGGCCGATGCGGTGCACGTAGGTCTCCGGCTCGTGGGGCAGCTCGAAGTTGACGACGTGCGAGACGTTGTCGACGTCGATGCCACGGGCGGCGATGTCGGTGGCGATGAGCACCGGAGGGTGCTGCGACTTGAAAGCCGCCAGCGCCTTCTCCCGCTGATTCTGGCTCTTGTTGCCGTGGATCGCGGCGGCGCGGATGCCGGCCTTGTCGAGGTCGCGCTGCAGCTTGTCGGCGCCGTGCTTCGTGCGCGTGAAGACGATCACGCGGGCCATGCCCTCGGTGGAGAGCAGGTGCACGAGCAGGTGCCGCTTTTGCCGCTGCGGCAGGAAGAAGACAGCCTGGTCGACGGTCTCGGCGGGTGTCGCCTGCGGCGCGGTCTTCACTTCGAGCGGGTCGCGGAGCATCGAGTCGGCCAGCTGCCGCACCTCGCCGGGCAGGGTCGCCGAGAAGAAGAGTGTCTGCCGCTCCTTCGGCAGCAGCCGGACGATACGGCGCACGTCGTGGATGAACCCCATGTCGAGCATGCGGTCGGCCTCGTCGAGCACCAGGAATTCCACGCCGCCCAGATCGACCAGCTTCTGGTCGATGAGGTCCAGGAGGCGGCCCGGCGTGGCCACGAGCACGTCCACGCCGCGGCGCATCGCCGTCTCCTGCGGGCGTTGGCTGACACCGCCGTAAATCACCGCCGCGGTGAGGCGGGCGTTGCGGCCGTAGGCCCGGAAGCTTTCGTGGATCTGGCTGGCCAGCTCACGTGTGGGGGCGAGCACCAAGACGCGGCAGCGGTGCGGCCGCCGCTCCTTGGGGGTGGCCATCATCCGCTCGATGAGCGGCAACGCGAAGGCCGCCGTCTTGCCGGTGCCGGTCTGGGCGCAGCCAAAGAGGTCGCGGCCGGCGAGCACGTGCGGCACGGCCTTGGCCTGGATCGGGGTGGGGAGCGTGTAGCCCTCGGCGGCCAGGGCCTCGAGCACCGGCGCGGTCAAACCAAGGCTCTGGAAGGTCGGGTTCTGCATCGTCGTCATGGTCGTCATCTGCATGGGTTCCATCGGAAAAAAGACTGTGAAAAAAATGGTGCGTGGCCGTCGGTCGCGACGGCCACGGTGAACGGAGGACCGGTGCCACGATCCCGCGGATCGTTCGCGCCACTGCGCCACCGCGGGCCGAAACGGTTCGGCCGCCGATCTCTTGGAATCGGACGGACCGCTGGTCGGGCGACCAGCCGTCGGCTGCGCGGGGATGCAATCCCTGGTTCGCGCCGGATACCCGACCGGCCGTTCCACGTGCGGCACGACGCGAGTCATCGCGACGGCAGCCTGCGGGCGGGACGGACGACACAGTGCCGAGGCACCGCACGATCCGGCGGAGGGGGCAAGCGAAAAAAAGCGACAGCGTCACAGACGTTTTTCACCGGGGGATCGGGAGGACCCCACCTCGCCGGGAAAACAGCCGCATGCCGGAAGTTGCACTTTTGGGACGACCCGAACGCGATCGAAATCGCCGCCGGGCCGCTCTCACCACCTCATACCTTCATGAACTGTACCATGCCCCTCCAAACGCCGCCAGCGGAAAATTGCGGTGGAGCATCGGATCACGGGCGTCGCTCAGCCCGCTGGTCTCATTCTGCCCGTGCCCCGCGGGCGTTGCGGGCTGCCGCCGATTGTCGAAGAATGCCAGTCGGCGGCTGGCGGCGATGCTGCACTTCTGGAAACCACCAAGCGTATGACTGACGACCGTCGAACGGATGGCGACGGGGCCCGCACCGCCGCCAAAGAACTACTGCCAAACTGGCTCGCGGACCGGATGGCGCGGGAGCCGGCACGCTTCGGTGTGCTGCTAGTGACGCGCCAGGTGCTGATCGTCGACGGCGTTCGTGCTGTGCGGCAGACGGCCGACGGAGCGGTGTGGATCGAAGCGGAGCTGCTCATTCCCCATCGGAAAGACGGATTTCCCTGGGGGCACTTTCCAGTGCTGAAATCGTCCGGGCCGGATCGGGCCCTGTGCACCGTGGCCGCCGCCCACATCGTGGCGATCGTGGAGGTCGATACCTGGGAGCTCCCGCCGCTGGAGCCGGCGGCGGAGTGAGTCGAAGGCCGATGGGCGTGGACGAAGGGTTCAGCGGTTGCAGCAATCGGCGCCGCGGATGCCGTCAGAGCCGTCGTCGAGCGCGACCAGCCGGGTGAGCGTCGTTTCCGGCGACCAACCCTCCTCGATCGCCTCGCAGATGAGGTCCTTGATCTCAGCGTCGGAGAGGTCGATCCGGGAATCCCGCCGGATGGCGGCGATCAGCATGAGCTGCTGTCCCATGCCGCATCCGCCCGCCAGGAGCGATTCGATCGCCTCGAGCGAAGCCGCTCCCAAGCCCGCGGGGCCGATTCCGCCTGGCCGCAGAGCCTCCCGTGAATCCTGGCCGTGCGCGAAGTCCGAGACATGTTTGCCTGTGATCATGGAAAGCCTCCTCCGTGACACGGCCCTCGTTCGTGGCCGAACAGTGTTCCGTTCCCCGCCGACGGCGCACAGTCTAACGAGTGTCCTTGCAGAAGCCAGCGGTGTTTCACCCATCCGGTGACGTCGCAGATCGGCTATGTCGATCGCTGCCGGCCTGTCGCTGCCCGGCCTGCGCAGACCGCCAGAAACCCGGGCGGCTCGGGTGCTTGGGCAAGCAGGGCAGCTTGCCCGCAGGCGGCGACGTTAGAATCCGGATTCGATGACTCGGCGAAGCATTGTGAAGGGGCGGAACGCGTTCGCCATCCGCGCTCCGCGGGCCGGCGGCTGCGATCCATGACGACGCCATCGTTGAGTATCCTGATGCCTGTGTTCAACGAGCGCAGGACGATCGATGCGGCGATCGCCGACGCCCTCGGCGCGCCACTGCCCGTGGTGTCGCGACAGCTGGTGGTCGTTGACGACGGGTCGACCGACGGCACCCGCGAGCATCTCCGCGATACCCGCTGGCCCGACGACGTGACGGTCGTGCTCCGGGAGTCGAACGGCGGCAAGGGGGCAGCGATCGCGACGGCGCTGCATCACGCCACGGGGGAGTTGGCGGCGGTGCTCGACGCGGACCTCGAATACCGGGCGGGCGACATCGCCGCACTCGTCGGCCCGCTCTCGAGCGGCGACGCCGCGGTGGTCTTCGGCTCGCGGTCCTGGCACAGCGACCGGGGCTACAGCCCCCTCTACGAGTTCGGCAACAGGGGAGTCACGCTCGTGACCAACTTCCTCTACGGCTGCCGCGTGTCCGACATCATGAGCTGCCACAAGGCGATGCGCACCGACCTGTTTCGCTCGCTGGGGCTGCGGTCGCGCGGGTTCGCGGTCGAGGCGGAGATCACCGCGCGGGTCCTCCGGGCCGGATACCGCATCCAGGAGGTGCCGATTTCCTACACGGCGCGGTCCCGCGAGGCGGGGAAGAAACTGACCGCCCTCGACGGTCTCCGCGTCCTGTGGACGCTCCTGCGGTGTCGCTGCGATTGATGCCGCCGCGTACCGCAGGCGCGCTGCCGTGGCGTGTTGCGGGACGGCCGTCGCGACGGCTATCTTGGGCTAGAGCGGCGGTGCCAGCCGCGAGCGTGCCGCGGCACGCCCCTCTGCCGGAGCCCGTGGAGCGAGCGCTGCGGTGAGTTCCTCGAGGCTTCCCCCCCCGCCCGCCTCCTCGCTGCCACCTTCGTTCGCGTGGCTCGGCACATGGTCGGCGCCGGGGCACGCGCCGGTCGCGGTTGTGCTGGCCGTGCTGGTCTTCGTCACGTTCGCCAATTCGCTGGGCGGCAGCCTGGCCGTGCTCGACAACGAGCCGATCATCCTGCGCGACACGCGGCTCAAGGAGGCGTCCTGGAGCAACCTGTGGCTGATTCTGACCACGGACTATTGGTACCCGACGCTCCACAGCGACCTGTATCGGCCGCTGACGACGCTGTCGTATCTCCTGGACTGGAGCGTGTTTGGCCATGGCGACGATCCCGTCGGCTACCACGTCGCCAACGTAATCCTGCACTGGTGCAACTGCCTGATGGTGTACGGGCTGATGTCGGTCGTCCTGGGCGGCCGACTGCCTGCCGTGCTCGTGGCGGCCCTGTTCGCCGTACACCCGCTGACCACCGAGGCCGTCGCCAACGTGGTGGGCCGTGCCGACCTGCTGGCGACCGCCGGCGTGCTCGGGGCGCTGCTGTGCGTCAATGCGGGTGATCGGGTGCGCGGGGAACTGCAGGTCGCGTG
>JBIJCD010000124.1:0-8686 GCA_044344895.1 Pirellulales bacterium
CCCGCCCTCTCCGTTTGGTGAAGAAGGTCGAAGCGAACGTGCCTTGTTTCCAAGGCTTCTTGAAAAGCGAGTCATCGTTTCCCTCCGTGACTTTGCTGATGCGCTGCCGCCCCCGGGCGATTTTGTCATTCGCATCAGGCCCGGTGTCGCCGGCGACGCGGCCCGCCTTTCCCGGTCGCCTCCCGGCGGCGCCGGCCCGGTCGGCCTCGCGTCGCCCGGCAAGATCCCGCATGGTCAATTGGGCCTGCTCGTCGGCGATGTGCACGTAGATCTTCAGGGCCTCCTCGTCGACGTGGCCGCCCCAGCGACATAGGGTGAAGAAGTTCACCCCGGCGAGCACCGCGATCGTGCAGAAACGAGTGCCTGAACTTGTGGTTCGTGCCATGGAGCCCGAGCTTCGCCAGCACGATCTTGAGGTAGGTGAGGATGTGGAGGTCATTCACCGGCTGGTTCGCGATGGCGGCGGTGCCGTTCATCCCGTCGATCACCCCGCCACGCCGGCTGGGCAGCGTGCGGAGCATCGCGACGCCCCGCGAGGATAGCGGTACGGCCCGCTCCTCGCCGCTGACTGCTTGGCAACCGCACAACACACCCCGAACCAACTCCTGCACAGGCAGCTTTTTCACGGTCCGCGCGGACCTTTACCGAACCTGCTCAACAGCAGGCTGGTTCCGGCGATCACATCGCGTGGATGTCGATCACCGGCAGCTCGTCGGGCGACGCCTGAATCGCGTCGCGGTCATTATGCTCCTAGACGAACGCGCCTCGGTCGGCGGGCGGGCCCCGGGCGGGCGACCCCATCCAGGGCGCTCGAGATACTGAGAGCTTCCAATAGCGTGCGAGTGGAACGCCGTTCGTGATTGCGAAGCAGCGTTCATCCGCAACAAAGTCCCGGGATAAACGAAATCCTCGTGCTCAGGGGCAAGGCGAGCAAACCGGCTTTTTGTCGCAGATGCCGCGGCTTACGTAGCGCCCTTACGTCCCCATCGTTCACGTAGCGACTTCCGCCAACTGCGCAATACATTCTTGACCGGTTTTGGAAGAAGCCCCGCGAGCTTCAGCTTCCGCGGCTTGCCGATGGTCGCTTCGCCGCTGAGTCGCTGGCGAAAATCATTTTTGTAGAACCGATTCACCTTCATGGCTACGAAGTCGTTGAAGAATGACGTCACGTCGTGCTTATAGCCGGTGCGCTGGTCGAACTTCTTGAGCAGCAGTTCCGCCTGCCTCAGCTCTTCTGTCTCCTCGAAGCTTTCGTCGAGGATGACGGCTTCGATCTGGTTGCATCCCGCCTCGCGGGCCGCCAGATAGCGGTGGTGGCCGTTGACGATGTCATGCACTCCCTCGGCATTTGGCCTGGCTACGACGATCGGCGTTACGGCCTCGCCCGCTCGAAACCGGGCGGCGAGCGCATCGATATAATCTTGGTTTCGCTGCCATTCTTGGCGAAAGACGTCGTACCACTGTTCGCCGGCGTGGCGGAACCAGTGCGACTTAACCATGCGGACATCGAGCATCGACGTGCCTTGCATACGGCCGCCGTCGAGGTCGCGCTGATTGGCGTCGATGATCGCGCGATCAGGATGGGTGTGCCGCTGGTAGGCATACCGAGCCTCGAACTCGTCCAGGCGGCGATGTGCGGTCGCGAACGCCTCGGCCACGTCGCGAAAATTCTCTCGGTTCAAGGCGACGCGGAGGTCGCGCCAGTGGACGTGGATTTCGTCGGTGACGAACTCTTCCTGCAGTTCGATGACGAAGCGGTCGTCATGATATGCGCTCTGGTTAGGCGCGGGCGAGTTCTGCAGGAACTTTAGCTGCCGCTGCCAGCCGCCAGCCACCATGATGGTCGTGGGGTAAACGCCTTCGCGGTAGTCCGAGTTGTTGGCAAGGTAATTGCGCACGTCTTGCGTCGAGCGGGCAACCACGTCGACGAACTCGAAGTACTCGTCAAGCGAGAAGACGAAGCGAAACTCGCGGAAGTGAATGTGGATATTCTCACACAGGTCGACGAACAGTCGGCTGTTGTGCCGCTCGCGCTGCTGGAGCCGCTTGGACGACAGTACTTCCTTGACCGCACCCATGGGCGATTTCCTGCGATTGTGTCAACTTCACGGTTCAGCAAGTCGCCCGCCGCAACGCGCAGCTCAACCCACCGATTCCACGATCATCGCCTGACCATACCGGGCCGGTGTCATCGGTCCAACCACACATTTCACACCGCCAAGGATCGGCCAGCCAATGGCAGTTCCGCCATCGTTTACCTGTCGGCTGGTCGCGGCGGCTATCGAAGCGAGTGGATGCCGAGCGCAGACAGTTCCTCGGGCGACGCTCGAAAGACGCCGAAGTACACTCGTCGGCATGATCCACTGCGCAACTCCTCCCCCCAGCCGCACGCAGTCAGCCACGTCGAGGCCTTGCGGCGCCGTCGCCGCAGCCGTGGCCGTCTGCGGCGTGATTCTCGCGATCCATGCCGGCCGCACGGCGGTCGCCGAGCCCGCTGCCACCACGCCCGCGACCACATTCGGGATCGGCTCCCCCGCGCCATCCATCGACGTCGCCGACTGGATCCACCCGGGCAGCGTGCGGCCGGTGCAGCCGTTCAACGCATTTGCGCCCGGCACGATCTACGTGATCGAGTTTTGGGCCACGTGGTGCGAGCACAGCCGCGCGGCGTTCCCGCTCTTGGCAAAGCTGCAGCGCACGCACCCCCGCGACGTCGCCATTATCACGATCGGTCTCGACCTGCCGGAGGACGTGCGCGGCTTCCTCTCCGATTCCGACCCCGACGTCAGAGAGCTGGCCGCCGAGGCCGGCATGTGCTGCATCGTGGCCGACGTCGACGGCTCCGTGCAGGAGTCCTACATGGACGCCGTCCTGGAGGCCGAGGTGCCCGCCGCGTTCATCGTCGGCCGCGACGGCCGCGTGGAGTGGATCGGCCACCCGCTCGAGATCGAGGAGCCGCTGGAGCGGATCGTGGCCGGGAGTTGGGACCGGGTGGCATTCGCAGCGGCCTGGAAGCAGCAGCAGCTTCCGCGGCAGCTGGTGCATCGGGTGCTGCTGCTCATTGGGGAAGAAAAAGTCGACGAAGCGGTGGAAGAAATCGATCGGGTCATCGCCGACGACAAGACGACCGTATCCACGCTCAACGAGATCGCTTGGACGCTGGTGCTCAAGTCGGTCTACGGACCGCTGCCCGGCGCCGTCATGCAGGCGGCCGAGCGGGCCGCCACCAAGTGCGTGGAGCATGATCCCACCGATGCCAACGCGCTCGACACGCTGGCACACGTGCTGGCGGTCCGAGGACGGCTCGACGCGGCGATCGCCACGCAGAGGCGGGCCGTCGAACACGGCGGCGCCGACGCCGGCACGTTCAAGAAATACCTGCGGCAGCTGGAGGCCGGCAGGCGCTGAACCGCCGGCCAGCTTCCCGCCAGAGCGCATACGACTTTGGTGTCGCACCGGCTCGGGGGCGGCAAAGTCTCCTCGCTGTGGCCGCAGCGGCCACACGCTCGTCGAGCGTTCGCCGACCCCCTCGCCTCCGTCTCCAGGTTTGCCAAGTCGTCGCTACAGCCAAACCAGATGCGCTCTAGCGGCTCACGAACGAGCCGATGGGGCTGCCGTCGACGAGGGCCTCGGGCGGCACGTGCGACTCCGGCGAGACGTGGGACACCGGATCCTTGCGCCGCCATCCCGCCACCAGCCAGCCGTCCCTGCGGGCCTCGAGCTGGTTCATCGGCAGGGGCCCGACCGCCTCGAGCTCGCCCTGCAGCGGCAGGTCGGGAATCTCGATCTCCTTCTCGAGGACCGCATCGAGCCGGCGGTTGAGCCGCCGCCGGGCGGTCCGCTGTGCAAGGTTCAGCTCCTTCTTCACGCCCGGCTCCGCGCCGGCCGGCTCGATGTCGATGATGCCCTCGCGCACGAGCCGCCAGCCCGACGGGGCCCGCTCGACCGCATAGGTCGCCTTGATGTCCATCGCCGGGAAATCGCGGTCGCCGGAGACGAATTTGTCGCCGCGCACGAGCAATTTCACCTTGCCGTCGTCGACCGTGACCGAGACGGGGCGATACTTGGCGAACGTGATCGCCCAGGGCTTCTGCTCGTCGTCGTCATCGGAGGCGTTCTTCTCCAGCGTCTCCGGCAGCTTCACCTTGCGATCCTTCGCCAGCTTCTCGGCGTCGGCCTGCGTGACGGTGCGGCCGCCGAGCTTCTGCTCGAGGATGTTGTTGATCGCCGACTGGTGGACGCGGGCCGTGAGCAGGTTGCCGGCGTCCGCGGCGGGCGGCGACGTCGCGGCGGCTAGCTGGCCGGAGAGCGCCTTGCGGGCGACCACCCGCAGGCTCTCGTCGGTGGTGTGCATGTGGAACGACTCGGGAAACAGCCCCTGGGCCTCGAGCGGCCCGCGCAGCTTGTCGCGGAGCTGCTGCCGGATCTGGTGCACGGCCGGCTCGGTCTGCTGGGTGAACTCCTGCCGCAGGCGATCGCGGGCCTTGCCCTCGGCGATCGCCTCGGCCTGCGGCCGCGTCTCGGCGATCCGCTTGGACGCCACCTTGCGGATCATCCGCTTGCCGATCCGCGACCGGATGCCGATGCCGGTGGTCTGCGAGTCGGTCGACGCCGACACGGCCACCGCTCCCGCCTGCACGTCGTCGCCACGGATGAAGATCTGCCGGCGGGCGGACAGCGCCGTGTAGCCCCGGCTGCAGACGGTGACCGGCCCCTGCGACCCGCGGGTGTCAGAGACGTTGCAGGCGTCGAAGACGAGCGCCAGCACCACCTGGTCGGGCGACGGCACGAAGTCGAGCCGCACGCTGCCGGTGGTCCGGCCAGTGCCGAAGATCCGCGTGCCGAGCACGACGTCGCGGATCGGCGCGACCTGGTCGACGGGCCTGTTCACGGTCGAGGCGAGCAGGTCTTCGCGGACCTCCAGTTCGATGTTGTGCCGGGCCAGCGCTCCACGGACGCCCGCGACCAGGCCGGGCGCCTGGCCGGCGGCGACGAGCTGGTCGAGCCGCTCCGCGACACCCGCCAGCGGCTCGGCCCGGCCGGTCGCCGAGGCGGAGAGCATCGCCGAGGCGATGTCATCGAGTCGCCGATCGAGCCGCCGGGTGCCGGCGTCGGTGCCGGCCACGACCCGTTCCTCGTACCGCTCGACCGCCCGGCGAACCGCGGCGAACTGGGGCATCTCCAGGCCGTTCTCGGGCGCGGAGAGCCGGTCGCGAAGGTCGCCGAGCACCGCGGCGTCGGCAGCCGCGCCGCCGCTGGCCTGCTGCTCGAGCCGGGGCCAGTCGAGGTATTTCCGCCAATCCTGACCGCTGGGGCTGCGGTCGAGGAGCTGGCCGAGCGGACGGAGGGCCGACCGCAGGTCGGAGGCGGCCGCGTCGAGGGATGCGGGGCTGGCGGGCGTGGCGGCGCCGGTGGCGCTGGCAGCATCCCGCGCGAGCCGCTCGAACGCCGAATTTTCAGCCCGCGATCGGTCGGCACCCGAGGCGATCGCGATTGCGACGACGAGCAGCGTTCGATTGACAATGTGATTCATCGGAGGCCCCGCGGCTGTGGTGGTCTGAGCAAAGTGCGAAGATTCTACCGGCTCGCCGACCCCTGCCATACAGCAGTTTACCGCTCGCAGCCGTGACCCCAGCAGCCGGCATCGCCCGCCTCGCAGTCACTCGCATCCGCCGCATACGTGCCAGAAAAATAGGCCTGCCGTGGCGGCCGCGCCCGGCCCGCGCGCGTCAAACTTCCGCAGCCGTCGCGGCGTCGTAGACTCAGTGGTGTCTCTCGGAAGCGTCGGCTGCCCGACATCGGCACCATGGGAACTGCGGTATGAAACCCGCGGCACTGGCGGCCTGCCTCGCGATCGGGGCCACCGCTCATCTCTGCGCGGCAGAACCAGCCGATCTCGAATTTTTCGAGAAGCGGGTGCGGCCGCTGCTTGCGGCACACTGCCTCGAGTGCCACGCCACGGACACCGAGCAGAGCGGCGGACTCGCGCTCGACTCGCGGGCGGGCTGGGAACGCGGCGGCGACTCAGGCCCAGCCATCATGCCTGGGAAGCCCGAAGAGAGCCTGCTCGTGCGGGCGGTGAGCTGGGCCGACTCCGATCTGCAGATGCCGCCGAAGAGCCGGCTGCCGGCCGCCGATCAGGCGGCCCTCGCCGAGTGGATCCGCCGCGGTGCGGCCGACCCGCGGGAGGCTGTCGCAGCCGCCGCGAGACAGTCCACGGCGATGAGCCTCGAGGAGGGCCGGCGATTCTGGTCCTACGCGCCACTCGCGGATGCGCCGGTGCCCGCGGTGAAGAACGCCGAGTGGCCGCGGACAGACGTCGACCGCTTCGTGCTCGCCGGCCTGGAGAAAGCCGGAGTCGCGCCCGCGGCCGATGCCGCGCCGGCGGCGCTGGCGCGGCGGCTCTCCTACGCGCTCACCGGACTGCCGCCCACCGTGGAACAACTGGAGCGGTTCGTGGCCGAGTCAGCGGAGCACCGTGCCGCCGCGGTGGAGCTCTTCTCCGAGGAACTGCTCTCGTCCGCAGCCTTCGCGGAGCGCTGGGCGAGCCACTGGCTCGACATCACGCGGTTCGCCGAGTCGAGCGGTGGCGGCCGCACGCTGCTCCTGCCCGACGCCTGGAGGTTTCGCGACGCCGTCATCAACGCCTTCCGGGAAAACAGGCCGCTCGACCGGCTGATCCGCGAGCACGTCGCGGGCGACCTGCTGCCGGCCGACTCCCGCGAGGACCGCACCCGCCAGCTCGTCGCCACCGGCTTCCTCGCGCTGGGCCCCACGAACTACGAGGAGCAGGACAAGCAGCGGCTGCGGTTCGACGTGATCGACGAGCAGATCGATACGATCGGCCGGGCCTTCCTCGGCCAGACGCTCGGCTGCGCCCGCTGCCACGACCACAAGTTCGATCCGCTCACCCAGCGCGACTACTACGCGCTCGCCGGGATCTTCGCCTCGACCCGCACGCTCTCCAGCTACACCGAAAACGTCACCGGCTGGGTCACCGCCAAGCTGCCGCTCGACGAGGCGGAGGACCGCCGGTTCGCCGCCGCCGAGGCCGAGCTGGCCGCCGATCAGGCCCGGCTCAAGGCCGCCCGGAACGAGCTGGCCAAGCTCAAGGACGCCGCCTCGGGGTTGGCGACGAAGACGAACCAGCCGATCCCGCTCTCCGACGTGGCCGGCATCGCCATCGACGACACACAGGCGCAGGTGAACGGCGAGTGGAAGCACTCCACCCACTCACCCCACTATTTCGGCATGGGGTATCTCCACGACGATCGCGCGGGGAAAGGTGAGAAGACGATCACGTTCACGCCGCGGCTGCCCGCGTCGGGCCGCTACGAGGTGCGGTTCGCCTACGTGGCCGCCCCAAACCGGTCGCCGGCCGTGCCGGTGCACATCTTCCACGCGATGGGTGACGTGACGGTGCACGTCGACCAGACGCAGCCGCCCGACGTCGAAGGCCGGTTCGTGTCGCTGGGCACCTTCGGATTCGAGCAGGACGGCGACGCCTACGTCATCGTGTCGACCGAGGGCACGGAGGGCTACGTCACGGCCGACCTGATCCAATTCCTGCCGGTCGACGCCGCCGACGAGAAGCGCGGGGCCGACGCGGAGGCTGCGCGGGGCCTGCGGCAGGAGATCGCCGGGCTCGAGGACCGCGTCAAGGAGCTGAAGAAGACCGTCGATTCCCGACCGGTGACGATGGCCGTCCGCGAGGAGGACGAGGTCGGCGACACGCAGATCCGCATCCGCGGCGAGATCCACAAGAAGGGGGCGAGCGTGCCGCGTGGGTTCCCGGCCGTGCTCGCCGCCGCGGAGCGGACGCTGCCTGGCGATCGCAGCGGGCGGCTGGAGCTGGCGGAGTGGCTGGTCTCCACCGACAACCCGCTGGCGGCCCGCGTGATGGCCAACCGCATCTGGGCGTGGCTCTTCGGCCAGGGGATCGTGCGCACGGTCGACAACTTCGGCACCACCGGCGAGCCGCCCACGCACCCGGAGCTGCTCGACCACCTGGCGCGGCGGCTGCAGGAGCACCGTTGGGACGTGCGGGCGGTCATCCGCGAACTGGTCCGCTCGCGCACCTGGCAGCTGGCCGTGGCGGTCGAGCCGCGCGACCCCGACAACCGCCTGCTCTCCCACGCTCACCGCCGCCGCCTCGACGCCGAGGAGCTCCGCGACACGATGCTCGTCGTGAGCGGCGGGCTCGACACGGCCGTGGGCGGCCCCAACATCGAGGGCGTGCGGGTCAACTCCCGGGAGGGGGGCGACGCCTCGGCGATCGAGTTCCAGTACCGCTTCCAGGACACGCGTCGCAGCGTCTACACGCCCGCGTTCCGCAACAACCGGCTGGAGCTCTTCGCGGCCTTCGACTTCGCCGACATCAACGCCAGCCAGGGCCAGCGTCCGGTCACCACCGTGGCCACGCAGGCCCTCTTCCTCATGAACCACCCGTTCGTCGTGGAGCAGTCGCGGCAGGCGGCGCGGCGCTGCCTGGAATCGGCGCCGGCCGCCACCGACGAGGAACGGCTCTCCCGTGCCTACCTCACCGCGCTGGCCCGGCCGCCGTACGCCGCCGAGCGGCAGGCATGCCTGTCAGTGCTCGCAGCGGCCGGCCCCGACGCGACCGCCCGGTCCGAGGCCTGGTCGATGATCTTCCAATCGCTCTTCGGGTGCATCGACTTCCGCTACC
>JBIJCD010000125.1:0-8657 GCA_044344895.1 Pirellulales bacterium
CGACCAACGACGTGCCGGCCGCGGTGCCGTCGCTCCTCCACAGTTCTGTGTTCGTGTAATAAGGGTCATCGCTACCATCCGCCGCGAAGTAGAGCTTGCCGTTCACGTTCGTCAGGAATTGCGGATCCGAACCGAGGTAGATCACATTGTCTGGGTCGGAGTCGTCGATCCCCGTGTTTATGTCCTTCACCAGCACCGTTCCTGCGGCCGTGCCAGTGCTCTTCCAGAGTTCGCGGCCCTTCGTCCCGTCGTCGGCCGCGAAATAGAGCGTGGTGCCGACTGCGGTCAGCCACCCGGGATCCGATCCGACGCCGACGGGATTGTCGGGGTCGGAGGAATCGACGGCGGTGTTGATGTCCTTGACGAGCGAGGTACCGGCAGCCGTGCCGGTGGTCTTCCACAGCTCGCGACCCTTGACGCCGTCGTCGGCGGTGAAGTAGAGCGTGGTGCCTGCGGCCGTGAGCCATGCCGGGCCCGAGCCGAACGTGGCCACGAACGAGGGGTCGTCCGGGTCTGACACGGTGGTGTCCGGGGACACGTTGATGTCCTTGACGAGCACGGTGCCGGCCGCGGTGCCGTCGCTCTTCCAGAGCTCAGTGCCGTGCTCCAAGTCATCCGCCACGAAGTAGAGCGTCGAGCTCACGGCCGTGAGCCACGTCGGGAACGATCCGGCCGGGGAGTCTTCTTGCGTGAAGGGATCAACGTATGACGACTCGTTGATGTCCCGCACCAGCGTGGCGGTCTGGCCATTGGTCTTCCATAGCTCATATCCGTGCACGCCGTCGTCAGCCGCAAAGAACACCGTGCTGCCGACGACGGTCAGATTCGTGGGGTAGGAGGAACCGACGGCATTGATGTCGGCCAGCAACACGGTGCCGGCTGCGGTGCCGTCGCTCTTCCAGAGCTCGTGGCCCGTGTCGTCGGTAGCGCCACTGAACAAGAGCAGGCCGCCGGCGACGACCATGCGGGCGGAACCCGACTCGCCTCCGCCGTAGTCGCCATAGTCTTCCAGGCCGCTGCCCGTCGCGGAAATGTCCTTCACCATCATCGTGCCGGCGGCCGTGCCGTCGCTCTTCCAGAGCTCGCGGCCGTTGACACCATCGTCGGCGGTGAAGAACAGCGTGCCGTTGAAGTTGATCAGCGCGGTCGGTGACGACGAGGCATAGCCGGCCGCGATGTCGGCGACCCTGCTCGTGCCGATCGCAGTGCCGTCCGTCTTCCACAATTCGGTTCCCGACTGCGAGTCGAAGGCGGTGAAGAACACCGTCGTCCCCACGGCGGTGAACTGGGCGGCTCCGAAGATGTGATTGGTGACGAGTTCCTTGTTGATGTCGGCGATCAGCGTCGGGTCGGCCGGGGTGGCAGAGAGCGCGAGCCGATACTCCAGTCGCTCGACGGCGGCGCCGACCGCGGGCAGCCGTCGGCGGGATCCGCGCGGCGGACGGACGGAAGACCGAGGCCCGCCCTTCAAACCGCGTCCGGGCCATGCCCGCCAGCGCCGAAACACCATCCCGAGCCGAGAGAGATAGGAGGCGAGTGAGCGGCGCATGACAAGGACTCCGTGACGAGAGCGGAATTCAGAAAATCGAACTGAGCAGGGGACTACCCCCTCCCTCCGGCGGCGTTTATAGGGAATCGCCCAGGGGTTGGCAACTTTTCGGGCGCAATGCGAGGCGGCGCGACGCGCGGGGGCACGGGACGTCGCGTTCCAATCTTTGGGGCCGCGCCAGTGTGTGAACTGCCGCGAGGAGCGGCGGCCGCGGCGGGATCACCGTGCCCGGCGTTGGACGAATGCCTCTGCGGCCATCCCGATCTGCCGGCCCCAGTCGGGCTCGTCGGGGCCCCTGACGAACCGCCGGTGCGTGCGCGGATACCAGGGAATCCCAGAGTCCGCCGAGCACTCGCGCCACGCCGCCCGGTGGTGCATGACCACCCAGCATTCCTTGCCGACCGCGCCGGCCACATGCAGCACCGACGTGGGCACGGTGACGATGAGGTCGAGCGCGGCCACGAGATAGAAGGTGTGCAGGTAGTCGGCGTGTCGCACGACCTCCGGCAGGCTCACCACGTCGATGCCATGCTCGGCCGCCACCGATCGCAGCTCGTCCTCGCAGTCACGGTAGTGAAGCGATACGAAGCAGGCATTCTGTCGCAGCAAGGGAAGCCACTGGCGCAGCGGGATGTGACGGTATGCGGAGTGCGTCTGGGGCGAGCCGCCGCTCCACGCGAGGCCGACGAGCGGCCGTCCGCCCGCCCGGGCCGCCAGCGACTCACGGAGGGCCGCGATGGGCTCCGCCGGCACCGTCAGGTAGCCCATGCGATCGGGAAACTGCCGCGGGTCGTGGCGATAGAAGCCGCCTAGGTCGCCCATCGGCACCAGCCAGTCGATGGGCCGCGTCCACGACCGGCGGGCGTCAGCCGCGGAGAGCGATCCATCGCCGAGCAGCTCGGCGTTGAACGTCGACGCAAAGACGCTCCGCAGCCGCGGATTGCAGTCGATGATCGGCACTGCGCCGCGGTGGCGGACGTCGGCGATCAGCTCGCCGAGCATGCCGGCGAAGAGGATTTCGTCGCCGAGGCCCTGCTCGCCCCGACAGACGATGGTCTGGCCAGGCCGAATCTGGTCGAGCGACACGAGCCGCGACGGCAGCGTGCGGCGCGGGCCATACAGCGGCGGCGGGACCACACCGGCATCGAATCGCACGCGGTATTCCCGCCAGCCCTCGGCCCACTTTTCCTGTTCGAGCAGCAGCAGGGCCAGGTTCCAGCGGGTGGCGTGGCTCTGCGGACAGTGGGTAAGGGCCTCGCGGGCGACGGCCTCGCCCGCCGCGGGCTCGCCCTCGTTGACGTAGGTCGCCGTGAGGTTCATCCAGGCGTGCGGATCGGCGGGCGCGAGCTCGAGGCAGCGTCGCAGCGCGGCGCGGGCTTCGGCGATCCGATGGTTGCGGCGATGAACGAACCCGAGGTTCAAAAGCGGCGGGGCGAATCCAGGCGCCCGCCCGATGCTGCGTTCAAAAAAATCCTGGGCCCGGTCGTCGAGGCCGCGTGCCAGCGCGCAGCTGCCGGCGACCAGCAGGAGGTTGGGATCGTCGGGCCGCTCTGCCAACGCCGGGCTGATGAGCGACTCTGCCCCGTCCACGTCGCGGGCGGCGAGACGAGACAGCGCCCGGCGGCACAGAGCGATCGACGCGTCTGACGACTCAGCCGGCACGAATCCTCCATCGCACCGTGGTGTGGGGTCGTGCAGAGGCTGTGGCGTCGGAGGCGGCATGGGAATCGCTCGGCGGCAGTCGGCCGCGGCGTCTCGGGCCGAGGCCCGGGGAGAATAGCACAGCCACCCATGAGGGTGATCGCGTTCGCGATGGTGCCGTGAGCGTGAGGCGTGGCGGTTCACGCCATCTGTTGTTTGCCCCGGCTGTGGCGGCGATGTAGAGTGCGGCGAGTTCGATCGTGTTCGCCGGGATCTCGTACGCGGACGAGGTTCGGTATCGAATGGTTCGGGAGAGCGTCGGGAGGCCGGAAGCCTTCGCGCCGCGGTCGGGTTGTCACCGTGGCACGAGGCGATCACATGGCCAAGCGACTCATCCTGATGCGCTCTGCAGTCGCGTGCGCGTTCCTGGCCGCGCAGCTGGCGTCCGCGGTGGCCCGTGCCGACACGTTCAGCGTCACCTCCTCGAGCTGGGGATCGGCCACCATGGCCGGCACGCTCGCCTGGGCGATCGATCAGTCCAACAACTCGTCGGCCTCGGGCAACGTCATCTCGATCGCGCCGAACCTGCTCATCGACGTTGACAGCGCGACGCCGATCGACGCCGGGCTGAACCTCGCGGCGTTCACCCGATCGGTGACGATCCAGGGAAACAACGCGACCCTTGTCGGCAATCCGACGTTCGTCACGAGTGGCGGCACGACGGTCACCAAGTACAACCCGCAGTCCTTCGAGCCCTCGGACATTCCCGTCACGCCGTCCTACTCGTTCGCGAAAATCGGCGTGTTCGGGCAGGACAACAGCGGCATCAGCGTCACGATGACCGGCCTCAATGCGGACGGGCTCAACCGCTTCGCGATCCTCGAGAGCGGCGCCACGCTCACCTACACCGCGGGCTCGATCGTGAACTCGGTCAATTTCCTCGGGGCTGGCCGCGGCATCACGCCCGGCTTCGAGGTCTTGAGCGCTACGCTCACGCTCGATCACGTCGTCATCAATCAGGCGTACGGCTTCGATCCCACCGCGGGCGGGCTGATCTCGGGCGGTGATTCCCGGATCGACATCTCGAACAGCACCGTCTCGGGGGCGGACAGCGGTCCGGTCCTCGTGCTGGCCGGCGGCACCGCCAACGTGGTGAGCAGCGTGTTCGACGGGTCGGGCGGCGTGTGGGCGACGGGTGGCGACACGATCGCCGGCGGCACTGTGAACGTCGTCAACAGCGTCGCGTTTCTCGCCGGACCAACCAACGGCGGCGCCAACGACAGCTTCCTGGAAAACAGGTTCCTGGCGGGCGCCGGCGGGACGATCAACCTGACCGCGAGCACGGTGATCGCCGACCTCGTCTCGCTGCAGGGCGCGACGGCCCAGGCCAATGGCATGCCGCTGGATGCCGCCGGGGGCACGATCAGCCTCGCCTCATCGGCCGTGCTGGCGACGAGTGACGCGGACGGATTCGCGACGCAGATCGCCTTCCAGGAGCGCGACGGCGGCAACCTCGCCGCAGACGCCTCCTCGTGGGTGCGGCCGACGCTGGCACAGTCGGCGGTCGACCTGCGGCTGGTGTTCGATCAGCCGGCGCTCCTGACCGGATCGCCGGGCCTACCGGTCATCGAAATCTTGTCCGATCCGCTCATCGAGGTTACGCCGCCGATGCCGGGGGCAAGCTATCCGTACGCCGGCGGCGTGCTGATCGGCGTGGTGCCGGATGCCGACGGCGCGAACCGGCTGCTCAACCCGATCGACGGCAGCACGATCACCACCGACGTCTACGGGTATGCCCGCACGACCGGCGGCCTGCGGAATGCGGGCGCCGTGGAGGCGCTGCAGACGGACGTTCCGGAAATCGATTTCGCCTCCGGCGCCGGCCCGCTGTCGCTGGCCCTGGCGGCGCTTGCGTGGCTCGAGCAGCGGCTGAGGCGGCGGCTGCAGGCGATCACGGCGGGCTGAGCCACGAGGGCAGGCGGACGGTGGGCGCGATCGTCACGGTGATCCTGGCCTCCCTGCTGGCCGGCTGCGTCGATGCGATCGCCGGCGGGGGCGGGCTGATCCAACTGCCGGCGGTGCTCGCGGCGTATCCTGGCGTTTCGGCCGCCACGCTCTTTGGCACCAACAAGTTCGCGTCGGTCTGGGGGACGGCGTGGGCGTCGGCGTCGTACGCCCGACGGGTCCGCCTGCCCTGGCACGCGCTCCTGCCCGCGGTGGGTGCCGCCGTCGGTGGCGGCATGCTCGGTGCATGGCTGGCGATGCGAGTCTCCGACCAGTGGCTGCGGGCCCTGCTCCCGGTGATCCTGGCGGTCGTGCTCGCCTACACGCTCTGGCGGAAGGATCTCGGCCGCGTGCACGCGCCCGCCTTCCGCGGCGACGCCGAGGCGGCGGTGGCGGCGGGCATCGGACTGGCCGTCGGCTTCTACGACGGTCTCTTCGGTCCCGGCACCGGCAGCTTCCTCATCTTTCTCTTCGTCCATGCCCTCGGCTACGACTTCCTCCACGCGAGCGCATGCGCGAAGGTGGTGAATGTCGCCACCAACCTCGCGGCCCTGGCGGTCTTCGCCGCGGGCGGTCACGTCTGGTGGCCGCTGGCCATCGCGATGGCGGCCGCGAACGCCGTCGGCGGCGTGATTGGCACCCATCTGGCCTTCCGCCGGGGCTCGGGCCTCGTCCGCGCGGTGTTCATCGCGGTCGTGTCGGCCCTGATCCTGAAGACCGCCTACGACGCCTGCTGCGGCGGACGATGAGTGGTGGTGAGGGCGGCGATGCGGCACGCGAAGACCAATACATCAGGAAGCTCGCTGAGATGCGGCGGAACGCAGTGACAGCGTCGCTGCCGCCGGCTAGGCTTTGCTTGGCGACTAGAGACCTTAGGCTTTCCGACGGTGTGGAGGAGTGCATGGAGGGGATCCAGTTCATCGCGCGTCATGGAGCCCGATGGAGCGGCCGTATCGGGGCCGCCGTCGCGGCGATCGTCGGCGGCACTTGCGTCTGGGCCGCGGACGAGCCGCGGCTGCCCGACGTCGGCGTTGCCATGCAGGAGATGGTGGCGGCCGGTGAGATCGCCGGCGCGGTGACCGTGGTGGTCGATCGCGATGGCATCCTGCACCTGGAATCGACCGGAGTGGCCGACCTCGCCTCCGGCCGGCCGATGAAGCCCGACACACTCTTCTGGATCGCCTCGATGACGAAGCCCGTCACGGGGGCGGCGGTCGCGATGCTCATCGACGAAGGGAAGATCGCGGTCGACGACCCTGTCGAGAAATACGTGCCGGAGTTCGCGACGCTCAAGACCGCGGCCGGGATACCGGCCCGAATCACGATCCGACAGATCCTCACCCACACCTCGGGCCTCGGCGAGGCACCTGTGGCCGCGACGCTCGCCTCCCGTCGGCTGGCCGACCTCGTGCCGGCCTGGCTGGCCGCCCCGATGAAGAACCCTCCCGGCGAGAAGTGGGCCTACACGCAGTCGGGCATCAACCTCGCAGGTCGGATCGTCGAGGTCGTGAGCGGCCGGCCGTTCGACGCCTTCCTACAGGAGCGGCTCTTCGACCCGCTCGGCATGCCCGACACGACCTTCTATCCCACGGATCGGCAGCGAGCCCGGCTGGCGACCGCGTATGCGAAAAATCGTGAGTCGGGCAGGCTCGAGCTGGCGGCGTCGCGGGCCGAGTATGGCGTGCGGCCGGTGCCGCCCCAGGGAAACGGCGGGCTCTTCTCGACGCCGCAGGACTACGCCCGCTTCTGCCGGATGCTGCTCAATCGGGGCACGCTCGACGGCCGCCGCTACCTCGGCGAGGCGGGCATGCGGGCGGTGTCGACGGTACAGACGGGCGACCTGCCCACCGGCTTCTTCCAGACGGACGACTTCGGGAAACGAGGCGGAAACTACGGCTGGGGCCTCGGCACCTGCGTGCTCAAGGAGCCGCACCCGGGCGTGGCCGCCATGCTGTCGCCCGGCACGTTCGGCCACGGCGGCGCCTGGGGCACGCAGGCGTGGGTCGATCCGGTGCGGGGCGTGGCCTACCTGCTCATGGTGCAGCGGGCGAACTTCCCCAACAGCGACGCCAGCGACGTCCGCCGCCGGTTCCAGGAAGCCGCCGCGGCGGCGCTCTTCCGGGCCCGTTAGTGCGCATCCCGGATTGGTGGAGCGACGGCTTCGGGGCGGCAAAAGTCTCGTCGCGTGGGCCGAGGCGGCCCAAAGCTCCTCGAGCGTTCGCCGACCCCTCGCCTCCGTCTCCAGGTTTGCCAAGTCGTCGCTACAGCTAAACCAGATGCGCTCTAGCACCCGGTTTCCGGCCCAGCGCGGGCCGTGCCCCGGGCATCCAGTACGGGTTTTGCGCCCAAGCCGCCGGGAGGCGGCAAAAGTCTCCTCGCCAAGGCCGAAGCGGCCACACGCTCGACGAGCTTGGAGGATTTCGCATGTCCAAGACGTCTGCAGCGGCACCGACCGACGCGCGAAATCATCGCGCGAGGAGACTTCTGCCGTCCCGGCGGTGATCGCTCCAGGCCGACCGTGCCACGCATCATTCGCGCTCGGGCATCACTCCGGCTCGGCGGCGTCGAGGGCCTCGATCTCGCCGGCGGCGATCGCCGCCGTAAGCCGCTCGTGATCACCCTTGACGAAGTGCGATTCGGCGACGGCGAAGACCTCCACGGCGTCGGCGAACTTCTCGCCGTCGCCGAGGTAGGCCGCGATGGCAACGGCGTCGCCGCTGCGGGCGTGGGCGCTGGCGAGCGTGCGGGCGCAGAGGTCGGCGTAGGTCTCGAGCGTCCCGTACTTGGCCGCCTCGACGTTGAAGCTGCCCTTCATGTCGTGGAGCTGACGGGCGTAGTAGTGCCGGCCGGTGCCGGCCGCACCGTCCATCCAGCCGAGGAACAGGTCGGACACCGCCTGCATCAGCTTCTGGCCACGGACGATCCGCTCCCCCTCGTGGGCATACCGCGTGAATGCGCCGGTGTCGCCCACGTGCCGCGAGAGCACTGACGGCGTCGCCTCCTTCATCTGCAGGATGATCTGGTCGTCCTGGTCGCGGCCCTCGAGGAGCGCCACCCAGCAGTGGGTTCCCACGCTCCCCACGCCCACCACCTTCATGGCGAAGTCGATCACGGTGTAGCGCCGCGCGATCACCTGGCACTCGGGCGGCAGCGTCTCGACATAGTTGGCGTAGTGGGTCGAGAAACTCGCGCGGATGGCCTCGTCCTCGCACCGCACGAGCACCGGCGGCGTGGTCTTGAACCGCCGCGCGCCGTCGACCACCTCCGTGAGCCGCGAGATCGCCCGCTCGTGCGTCCGCCGCCGCGCTTTGTCGAGCGCCGCCTCCGCCTCCTTGACGGCGGCCGACGACTCGGACTCCTCCGCCAGTGCGGCGACGTCCTCGGCTGTCATCCGCTCGTAGAGCACGTCGAGCGTCGGCTTCTCGGCGAGCTTCGCCATCGCGGCTTGGTACGCGTTGGCGAC
>JBIJCD010000189.1:0-7067 GCA_044344895.1 Pirellulales bacterium
TTGATCGCGTTCGGTGGCCGTGGAGCACGATCGGTCTGGAGCGATCAGTGATGGGACGGCAGAACCCTCCTCGCGGGATGATGTCTCACGACGGCCTGTGGGATCCGGCCGACGCGGGCATGTGAAATCCTCCACGTTCGTCGACCCTGTGGTTGTTGCTGGCTCGTCGATCGCCAGCGGGGCCGCCTCATCGCATGAGGCATGGCGGATGCGCCCGAGCGAGCCGCATGTCGCAGCCCCGTGTGCAAAGCGAGCAAGCCCGGGCCAGACCTGTGTGAAATCGCGGTAACAGGAAGCGAACAACCTGCGTGTTGCGCGGGAATTCCGACGGTGTTCATGGCTCACGTCCCGGGGCTGCGGCGGATGCATCGCGCCGCCGCGGCCATTGCATCCGGCGCAGGCAGAGCCAGGCGAGTGCCGCCCCGCAGGCGACCGGAAACGCGAGGCCGATCCGGCTGGCGAGCGTGCGGCTCTCCAGCAGCGGCACGGTGGCCGTGAGCACCCCCTGCGTCTTCACCGGGATCGCCGCGACGACGCCGCCCAGCGGCGACACGACGCAGGTCTCGCCGGTCGAGGCGCAGCGCAGGAGGCAGCGGCGGTTCTCCACCGCGCGGAGCTGCGCGAGCCGCCGCTGTTGGGAGAGCGTGAGCGGGTCGGGGAAGGCCGCGCCGTTGAGGAGCGTGACGAGCAGCGTGGCCGACTGCGCGACGAGCGACCGGGCCGTGGACGGTACCACTTCCTCGTAGCAGAGCATCACCCCCAGCCGGGCCGTGCCGTCGACCGTGAGCACGGTGGCATCCCGGCCGGCGTCGAATTCCTCGCTGAGCGGAAACACCGTCCGCAGCTCGGGCACGGCATCGGCGCCGAGCACGTACTCGCCGAAGGGCATGAGGTGCCGCTTGCGGTAGTGACCGACGATGTCCTCGCGGGCGTCGGCGAGGATCGCCGCCTGGTAGAGTTCCCGCGGCTTCTCCGGGTAGCCGGTGTAAATCTTGCCGCCGAAGAGCAGCGGGCAGCCCGCCGACTCGAGCGGCCGCATCCCGCCGTCGGCATCGCGGGAGAGCGAGGCGAGCGCGGCGGCGTCGCGAAACGAGCGGAGGTCGTGGTGGTAGCAGCCGCCGGTGCTCTCCGGCCAGCAGACGAGGTCGAACGGCCGGCTCCGCGCGGCGATCGCCTCGCGGCTGAGCCGCCGCAGCGTGTCGGTCGCGTCCTCCTGCCCGGGGTCGACCTGCACGAGCGCCACGTCGATCTGCGGCGCCGCCGCCATGAGCCGGGCGTGGTGCCCGACCGCCCAGCCGCCGTAGATCGCGTTGGCTGCCGCGACGGCGATTGCGGCGACGCCCGTCGGTGTGAAGAGCCGCGCCGCGCCGCGCCGGCTCCGCCACCAAAGCGCCACCGCCGCCGTGAGGGAGATGATCGCGCCGGCGTGCGCGAAGAGCACGAAGGAAGGCGTCTCGGGGCCGAAGATGTCGGCAGCCTGGATCGCCAGCGGCCACGCGATCTGGCTGTAGCCGATCTTCCAGGGAAACACCGCCGGGAAGATCGCCTCCGTGACGACGACCGTCAGCGCCGCGGGCAGCCAGGCATCACGGGGATCGCGCACCAGCCGGGCCACGCACCAAAACGGCAGCGACACCCGCGCCGCGTCCCAGAGCACGAAAGGCGCCGCGGCCAGCACGCCCAGCGACCAGTGAGACTGCATCGCGCCCGCCAGCAGCACCGGGGCCCAGTGAAACGCGCCGGCCAGCGCCAGCGCCACCGTGGCAAGGATCTGCGCCTCGCCCTGCCAACCGCTGCGGCCGATCGACAACGCCAGGACCGCCGCCACGCCCATGATCTCGAGCACGAAGAACTGCTCCCACAGCCACGGCGCGGCGAGCACGGCGGCCAGCGTCACGATCGCCGCCGCCATGCCGCCCCACCGTGCCAGTCGCATCAGGATGGATGGCGGGGCAGTCACGCTTCGACGTCGGGCCGCCGCCGGCGGTCGCTGGAGGGGCCGTTCAGAGATCCCCGGCGTCCCGTTCGCCGCCGGCCTTCGTGCTGATCGCCACCAGCGTCGCGGGGGCGATGGCTTCGGTGATGAACGTCACGTGGCCGTCCGCGAACAGGGCGTTGAGCCCAGCGGGATGATTGCTGAAGAAGGCCTCGCCGCGGGACTTGTTGATCACCCGCGTGTTGAGCAGGAAAGACGAGATGGTGGCCCAGCGGCCGTAGTGGCTGGTCTCGGCGCGGTCGGCCGTGGGGCCGGCGTCGAAGCCGCGATCGGCGGCCTCGGCCACGAGGAGCGTGCGCGCGAGGCCGTCGAGCACGGTCGCCGCCCGCACGCCGCGCGGATGGTCCGCGTCGGTCATGTAAAGAATGCCGCTGTGGATCCATTCGCTCACCGGCCGCGCCGCGTTGACCGGGTCGATCTCCGCCCCCATGCCGAACCCGGCGATGCCGAAGTAGTCCTGCTTGCCGGGATACGAGACCATGCCGTTGGGGCAGACGTATCCCGGCACGGTGACGTAGGCGGCGTCGACGTTGCCCGCAGGATCGTCCCAGGGCTTTGAGTAGTCGATGGTGCCGGCGAGGCCGCCTTCCTCCAGGAAGGGCAGAATGAGCGACGACCAGGCGTGGTAGGTCCTCGGCAGCATGTCGCAGCCCGGCGGAAACGCCCCGCGGACCGACTCGTGGTTGGCGAGCGCGTCGCCCATGTTCTTGAGCCGGTTGACGCACTGCGACCGCCGGCTCGACTCCCGCACCGACTGCACCGCAGGCAGCATGAGGCTGATGAGTGTGCCGAGGATCGCCACGACGGCGAAGAGTTCCACGAGGGAAAACCCCGGCCGCAGCGGGCGGGGGTGCAGCCGCGCCGGCACGGGCCCGCAAAGAGCGCGGCCTGCGACGGCGGACGGGCGTGGGGGAGGCGTGCACACGATTGGGTCAGGCTATCCTCGCCTTCAGGTTCGGTCAATTTCGCGGACTCATGCGACCGATCGGATCGGGATGCCGGCACGAGCGGTCGCGCTCGTGGCTCACATGGCGATCCCAGAGCACGAGCGGGCCGAGGTGCTCGCCCGTGTCGTCGCCTGCATGGTCGGCGATGAGCCCCAGGGATGGGCGTAGGGCTGTTCCCCGCCCGCCTCGCCATAGCCATAGAGAGCTGTTTTCCCGAAGGAAATCACCGCCACTCGCACGTTTTTGCACCGGCGGCGTCGCGGGCATAGTCTCTTGCGATCACTGCCGCACGCAATGGCTGCGATCGAGCGACGATCCGTAGGGATTGTGGGCAACGTGAACAGACAGAGTGAGTCTGGTCAGCACTTCCCCAGCCCCCAGGAGCATTTCGATGAATCGCCGTTCGATCTTCTCGTCCTTGAGCTCGATGTTCGTTGCCGCAATCGTCTGGCCGAGAAATGCGGAGGCAGAGTTCGGCGCCGCCAAAACTATAAAAGAAACCAATACGATAAAAGTGAAGAATGCTCGCGTAATCGAGGGAGGTATCATCGTGCCGGGCCAGTACCCGCTCAACGTCTCTGCGTATTCTTCAGCCGCCAAAACCTTAGGGAGTGGCGAAGTCGGCGTCTATGAAACGAAGACAGAGAAGAGCGTGCTTGCAACTGTGATCTATGCAGCGATTGTTTCTGATGCGAGTAAGAAGAACGCGCTCACTGTTGATCAGGCGAAAGGCAGTACGCTCTACTATCTTGCGTACTCTGATGGTCCCACTGCCGCCCCCACGATCACGCAGGCCCCGCCTGGCGTGAAGTTCTAACTCACGGTTGGTGACGCGGGCGATCGCTTCGCCCCGCACCGACGAACAACTCACGGGCGGAACGTTGAGGCGCGAGGCTTCGACGTTCCGCCCGGTTGTGTTCGTGGGTGGCCAGGCCGCCGTGGAAAACGGGCCGCATCGGCCATTGCGGGCGGTGCGGTGTTCGCCTCCCGCTTGGATGGCGGGCCCTCGAGCGTGTCGTGGCGTCGCTGACGAGGAGAAAGCCCGCTGACTTCGCGGAGCCAGAGGTGCTCTGCCAGCTCGGCATGCCTTGAAGCCGGACTGACATCATGACGAGCGTTGCCTGACTCACGTGCGACTTAGCGTGGGCGCGGCGGGTCGCGGTGTCTATCGGTGGCATCGTGGTGCCTGTGCTCGGCGGGCGAGACCTGCGAGCAGCGAAGCGAGCGGCGGGCCGGTTCAAGGATCCGGCCGATCGAGAGCAACTCGGCTGCAGCTCGCGGGCGTATCGCTCGGGCGACGACCCGGCTATCCTTTCCAAGTCGTTCGACCGCCCCGCATTTCGTGCTGCCACCGTGATGATCAGCGTTGCCCACGCCCCGACGTCGCCCGCTGAGTTGGCCGGTATGAACGTCACCGGCTTCTGTGCCGACATCGAGCAGTTGAAGGCCGACACGTACAGGCGGATCGGTCCGGCCGACTACGCCCACCTGCGCAGGATCGAGCGGTACGGCCGCATCGCGGCCATCCTCGGCCTCGCCACGGCCTGGACGATCCCCAACCCCGTGACGGCGTTCTTGCTGAGCCTCGGTCAGTTCACCCGCTGGCTGCTCGCCCACCACATCACCCACCGCGGCTACGACCGCGTGCCGGGCATCCCGGCCCGCTACACCAGCCGTGTCTTCGCCCGCGGCTGGCGGCGGTACATCGACTGGTTCGACTGGCTCCATCCCGATGCCTGGGATCACGAGCACAACGTCCTGCACCACTATCACACGGGGGAGGAATCGGATCCGGACGTTGCCGAGCGGAATCTGGCGTTTCTCCGGCGGATGCCGGCGCCGCTGTGGGTCAAGTACATCCTGGTGGCGCTGGCGGCGTGCACCTGGAAGATCGTCTACTACGCGCCACACTCCCTGGCCATGCTCGACCCGGTCACCCACCGGCGGATCCATCACTCGCGGGTCGTGGCCTTCACGATCGCGAGCGTGCTCGACTTCCGCCGTGCAACCGTCAGGCGGCTGTGGCTCACGTGCTACCTGCCGTACGCCACGTGGCATTTCGTCGCGGTGCCGCTGATGTTCCTGCCCCTGGGCATGACCGTGGTGTGGTGCGCGTTGGGCAACAAGCTGCTGGCGGAGGCCATCACGAACGCCCACGCCTTCCTCGTCATCGTGCCCAACCACACCGCCGACGACCTCTACCGCTTCTCGTTCCACTACCACCGCAAGGAGGAGTTCTACGTGACCCAGGTGGTGGGGTCGGCCAATTACCACTGCGGGGGCGAACTCACCGACTACATGAGCCTGTGGCTGAACTACCAGATCGAACACCACTTGATTCCCGACCTGCCGATGCTGCAGTACACCCGCATCCAGCCTCAGGTGAAGGCCCTCTGCGAGCGGCATGGAATTCCCTACCGGCAGGAGAGCGTCTTCCGGCGGTTTGCCCGGATGCTCGACGTGGCCGTGGGGCGGTCGAGCATGCGGGAACTCCAGGTCTTCCCGCGGCCGATGGTCGGAGCCGCGGGGGCGACGGTGGCGACTCCAGCAGCATGCGTGGCGACCTAGCGTTCCACGGCGCGTCTTCGCGTGGGGGTCGCAGACGGCGGGCGGCAACCTGCGGTTGGTGGAGAGGAACGTGGGGCTTCGCCTCGGCGATCGCTCAGGGGCAGGGCAGCACCGGCGACGCATGTGGCGACGGAGCAGGCGTCCGCGTGCGACAGCGCGGAGCCGCTCAAAAAATAAAGCCCGTTGCCACTATTCAGGTTGCAGCGGGTTCTTCGAAGCTTGCGCCAGTTACCGAAACTGGCCCGCGGCACGAGGCCGCGCAAAAAACAGCCGGCAGGGGCCGTCGATGGCCGGGCTTGCTTGAAGTGGCGGGGACAGGAAGCGAACAACCAGCGTATCGTCGGGGAAAACGAAGGTCGCTCCGGAGAGCGGTGCAAAATGCGGTCGAGGTCGAGAGGCATGGGCGGGGCAGGGTGAGTGGTGGCGGTGTTGTGGTGCCGCCGGCCGCCTGGGGCGAGCTCTTGCAGACGCAGGATGACTGGGACAACGGCCTTTCCTTCACATGACGAACTGCCCGTGATCGACATCCACAGCCTCTGACGGCATTCCATGCCACGGTGCGGACGGCCCTTGAGAAGAGCGGTTTCAAGGCCGGTCTGCGCCGACGAGAAAAATCCGGCCTTGAGCGTGGATAGGAAGCTCCTCGGCGCCTCGAAGCGAGCGTCGCATCCAGCCCGGCCAGTCCCGGCTGTTGCTCCTCATGGTCCTCGCTGCTCGGCCGACGCTTGCCGCAGTGCCGTAGGCCGACCTATCCTTGACCGGGCCGCTGAGGTATGTCCGCATGGACGGCTTCGTGGGCTGGGTGGGCACCTACCACGACATCAAGCAGCGCCGCCCCGGCCAATACGCCCTGCGGCTGCTACCTCGGCTCGGCGACACGGGGTATCCCGGGCTGCACCAGCTCGCCGACGGCACGCTCGTGGCCACGGCCTACGGAGTGCTCGCCACGGGAGAGAAGCGGTCGATCGTCAGCCTGCGGTTCACGATGGGCGAGGTGGATAGCTTGGCCGTGAAGGTAACCTCGGGAACAAAACCATGAAGTACGGCCTGCCCATCATCGTCGCCCTTCTGCTCACGCCGCTGGCCGCGCTGCAATCTGCACCTTCCGCTAACGCCCACATCGTCATCGCCAGCGAGGCGGGCGCGAAGCTCGATTGTGACGTCACCAAAGGCGGTGGCACCGATGACACCGCGCTCATTCAGGGCATTCTCGACCGCGCACCAAAGCTCGGAGCGCTGAAGCTCGTTGTGGATGGCCCGATCCTTGTCACGGGGCTCAAGGTTCATTCCAACACGACGATCGAGTGTTTGAATCGAGCCTGCGGCTTCTACCTCGCGGACAACTCGAATCGTCCGCTCATCGCCAATGCCACGCCGCAACCGGAAGGCCGCGCGGATCACAATCTGTCGTTCCTCGGAGGCACCTATAACGGCAACGCGGAGCATCAGGAACACACGACGAAGGAATACGGCTTGACCTGCCCCCCTTAAACGGCACCACTGCCAGAGAGAGAATCTGGGGGTGGAGCAAACCAAGGGAGGCAGGCAAATGCCAC
>JBIJCD010000126.1:0-8638 GCA_044344895.1 Pirellulales bacterium
CGGCAGCGTGAAGACCAGGCTCGCCAGCGGGCTGCTCGACAGCTGCCAGTAGGAGTCGCCTCCGGCCGGTTCCGTGGCCGGTGTTTCCTCCGAAGAAATATCCCCACCGAAATCGGGGAAATCGGCGTCGTCGAGCCGCGTCAGCGGCATGGCGTGCGGCCCCGCCGCATCGCGTGCCGCAGAAATGTCCCGGGCAAACTCCGCCGCGTGCGCATCGGCGCGCAGCCGCGACGCAGCTGCCGAAGGGATCGCGCGGGCGCCGTCAAGACCCCGTGGATAATCTGCGGGGTTCAGCCCGGAGTCGCCGTCGTCGGGAGGAAGAGCCATGCGGCGCTCCGTGCGTCAACCGGGGTGCCGCGGCGTCGGGATCACCCGCCATCGCGCGGCCGATGCGGCTGAAAAGTACCCGAAAAAATGCCGTGATTCGCCGTGGCACGGCCGCGGGCAAAACGCTGCGCCGCGACGCGCCGCCCGTGATCCCACTTGTCCATCACACCATGTCGATTCCATTTCGACAATGCTTGCACTGCTGGCAAAAATTTTTTCGCGCGCGGAATCGCGAGATTGTCGGCCGTTTCGCCAGCGGCGCGCGCAGCCGCACCACCGCGCACCATGCGAGTCCTTGACAACCTCCGCGCGCTTCTGAGAATGACGCCTCGTTCGGACGGTCAGCGGACAGAGCGTGTGGTTCGGCGTCACGGCGACAGACCATCACTCAGTCCGGCTCGATGAAGCTGATGCACGGCTGCCGCGGCGCAACGGCCCGCGATGGCGGCATCGGGGCGGCTTCCTCGGGGCTGGCTGGGCGTTCGATGCGACGCTGACGCCTGCGGGCGGTCGTCGCAGCACGCGGAACAACGGCTCGAAAAAATCGGGGGCGACGACTGGAGGGAGCGACAGTCGGCGACTTTTGGTCGTGGCCTGGATGTCCCCCCGGTTTCGAGCGGTTGGCGGGCGGTGGTGCACAGGAGGCCGGACGGAGGGTGGACTTCCGGACGGCGGGACACTGGATGTCCGCGGGAAGGCGGCAGGCCGCACCGCCCGTCGTGGGAGGGCCAGCAGGCCCGCGTCCGGTGAGCTGCTGTCTGGCGGCCGGTCCGGCAGGTGCGGATCGGGCGCCGGTTGGTCCGGGTGACCGCTGGGCTGGTAAAATCGGGCGTTCCGTCCTCCTCGTAGGAAACGCCATGGCACGATGCCTGATCGGCTGCGGGTCGAACGTCGGCAGCCGGCACGATTTCCTCGACCAAGCGATGGAATTGCTGCGGTTCATGCCGGGCGTCACGCTGGTCGACGTCAGCCGCTACCGCGACACCCGGCCGATCGGCGGCCCCGTCGGCCAGGACGCGTTTCTCAACGGTGCCTGCCTGATCGAGACCGACCTCGCGCCGCACGATGTCCTGCAGATGCTGGCCGCGGTCGAGAGCACGCTGCATCGGACCCGCGACGAGCGCTGGGGCCCACGGACGGTCGACCTCGACCTGCTGCTCTACGACGACCTCGTCCTGGAGAGCGAATCGCTCACCGTGCCGCACCCGCGGATGGCGACCCGCCGGTTCGTGCTGGAGCCGAGCGCGGAGATCGCGGCAGATCTCGTGCACCCGCTGGCCGACTGCACGCTGGGCGAGCTCCTTCAGGCCATCTCCACGCCAAGCCCGCACATCGCCGTGATCGGCGTGCCGGGCAGCGGTGCCCCGGAGGTAGCGATGGCGATCGCCGACGTGACGCTCGCCAGGCTCGTGCATGCGCCGCGGGAATATTTCCATGTCGGCCCGCTGGCGACGGCCGCGGCCGGGCGGCCCGGCGCGGCCGACCAGGCCTGCCGCGCGGCGGTCGCGTCGTGCGCCGAGCAGCTCGCGGCCGACCGCTGGCCCGACGAGCCGCACGGCACCGTGGTCGATTACTGGCTCGACAGCGTGCGGCTCGCCGCCGCCGACGCGCTCGACGCCGACGACTATCGCACGTTCGAACACTTCTTCCGGCAGGCCGCCGCCGCCACGGTGCCGCCGCACGTGGCCATCCTGCTGCGGGTCTCGCCCGCCGTGCTCGAGGAGCGGATCGCCTTCCGGGCCCGGCACGTGCAGGCCAGCACCGACGCCTTCGCCGATCTCGATCCCACCGGAGTCGCCGTCTGTCCGGCCGTGGCCGATTCGGCGGCGCGGCTGATGCGGTTCCAGCAGCGGCTGGCCGACGCGGTGGTCGGCGGCCAGCGGAGCCGTGGGCCGCGGGCCGTCGTGACCGTCGCCGCCGACGACCTTGCCCAGGCCATCGACGAGGCCGTGGCCGCCGTCGAGGCGATGGCGTGATGCACCGCTCCGCGAATCAGACCGCCCAGCGGGCCGGCGAACGACACGCCGGAGGAGAGGTCGTCGCGGATGCCGAGCGGATGCGGGCGCTGGTCGCCGCGGCGCGGGCAGCCGGCCGCCGCGTCGGGTTCGTGCCCACGATGGGCGCGCTGCATGCCGGCCACGCCAGCCTCGTGGCCCGCGCGGCCCGCGAGTGCGACGACGTGGCCGTGTCGATCTTCGTCAACCCGACGCAGTTCGGCCCGCACGAGGACTTCGCGAGGTATCCGCGGACGCTCGCCGCCGACCTCGAACTGCTCGCGCCGCACGGCGTCCGCTGGATTTACGCCCCCGAGGTGGCCGACGTCTATCCGCCAGGCGACGCCACGCGGGTCGTCGTCGGCGGGCCGGCGACGCGGTTCGAGGGGGAGCGGCGGCCCGGTCACTTCGACGGCGTGGCGACCGTCGTCTGCCGGCTGTTCCTGGCGGTGCCGGCGGACCGGGCGTATTTCGGCGCGAAGGACTGGCAGCAGACGCTCGTCGTGAAACGGATGGCCCGCGACCTCGGGCTGCCGATCGAGATCGTGGTCTGCCCCACCGTCCGCGAGCCAGACGGCCTGGCGATGAGCTCCCGCAACGCCTACCTCTCCGCCGCGGAGCGGACGCGGGCCGTGGCGATCCGCGAGTCGCTCGCCGTCGCCGAGGCGCAGTGGGCGGCAGGCGCGGAGCCGGCGGCGATCGAGCTCGCGATGCGGGAGCCGCTGCTGTCGCGCGGCGTGGAAATCGACTACGCGGCGCTGGCCGATCCGGACACGCTCGAGCCGCTCGCCGCCGGCGCGTTGCGGGCGGTCGCCCTCGTCGCCGGCCGCCTCGGCGCGACGCGGCTCATCGACAACGTCCAACTGCCGGTCCGCGAGCCGGGCGCCTCCCGCGGAGCCGACGGCCGCTGATGCTTTCCACGCTCTTCCACATTCCGGCGCGGATCGGCCAGGGCGATGCATCGCTGCCGCTCTTCGGCCGGGGCCTGCTGCTGGTGGCGTGGGCCGTGGCCGGGATCGCGATGCTGGCGTGGACCGCGCGGCGGCACGGCTGGCGGGCGGCGATCGAGACACTCGCCCTGCCGCTGGCGATCGTCGCCGCCACGATCCTCTGGGTGCTGCCGGCGCTCGACGATGGGCAGGGCGTGCCGGTGCGCGGCTACGGCGCGATGCTGCTGGCGGCCGCTGCCGCGGGCACGTGGCTCTCGATCGTGCGCGGCCGCGCCAGCGGCTTCGACGCCGACACGATCCTGGCGCTCGGCATGGAGATTTTCCTCTGGGGCATCGTTGGCGCCCGGCTCTTCTACGTCGCGGAGTACAGCGGCCAGTTCTTCGGCGGCGGCAGGACGCTGCTGGAGTCGCTGGCGGCGGTCGTCAACGTCGCCGCCGGCGGCCTGGTGGTGTTCGGCTCGCTGCCCACGGCGGCCTTCGCCGCCTGGCGGTTCGCCCGCCGCCGCGGACTCTCGCTCGTGCGGCTGGCCGACTGCATCGCCCCGGGCCTGCTCGTGGGCCTGGCGATCGGCCGGATCGGCTGCTTCCTGAACGGCTGCTGCTACGGCGGCCCCTGCGATCTCCCCTGGGCGGTGCGGTTTCCGCCCGACAGCCCCCCGTGGCTCGATCAGGCGGCCCGGGGGCTGATCCCCGCCGCCGCCGCGGCTGGCGGTGCATGGAGCCTGCCGGTGCACCCGGCACAGCTCTACGCGGCGATCGACGCGACGCTCTTGGCTCTCCTGGCCATGGCATTCACCCCGTTGGCCACCAGGGACGGCCAGGTCTTCGCGCTGGTGCTGACCCTCCATCCGATCTCGCGGCTGCTGCTCGAGGCGATCCGCGTGGACGAACCGCCCGCACTGGGCACGCCGCTTTCGATCTCGCAGCTGGTGTCGCTGGCGCTGCTGGCCCTGGCGGCGGGCCTATGGTGGTGGCTCGGCGGCCAGCCGCCGCGGCCCACGCACCTGGCATCCTCCCCCGACGGCCCGGCCGACGGGGCGGGCGGCCGGCCACCGCCCCCCCCGGAAAGCCTCACGATCCGCTGCCGGGAACACGGCCCGCTCGTGGTCGAGATGCCAACGGACGACCGGTTCCGCGGCCTCCTGCTACGGGTCACCGACCATCTGGGCCGAGAGCTACCCCTGCCGACAGGCAAACGGGCGGTCGCCCTATGCCGCTGCGGTCAGACAAGGTCCCGTCCGTTCTGCGACGGCTCTCACAAGCACCTCGCCGAGGGCGCTGGATCCCAGGACGGCTGAGCCACCGCCGACGAGCCGCGAACCGCCGGACGGTGGGTCGTCGGGGCTGTGCCGGCTGGGGAAGCCGTGTGGTCGGCGGAAAGTGTTCCTGCGAGAACACTTACGGCAATCGACAGCTGTGGAAAACCGGCTGCCGAAGCCCGGAACGGTATAGACCGGCCCGGAAAACCCCTGTACGGTTGAAGGCGGTTCGGTGCGGTTCCCGGCCCTTTTCGGACGGCATGATGTCGACATCCGGCGGCAACTTTTATCAGCGGCACAGCGTCTGGATCCTGGCGATCCTGATTTTCCTGCTGCCGCTGGTGGTCGTCGGGGCTATCAAGGCCAAGGGAAACAATCGCAATGACGTGAAGGGCTGGCTGCCCCTCGAATACCCGGAAACCCAGACCTATCGGTTTTTCCGGCGGAATTTCCAGGGTGAGGAGTTCATCCTGGTCAGCTGGGACGGCTGCACGATGGCCGACCCGCGGCTGGAACTCCTGGCCCAAAAGCTCCTCCCGCCCCCCGAGGAGGCTGCCCGGATCGAGCGGCCACTCTATTTCAAGACGGCCCAGACCGGCCCGCGGGCGGTTGACCGGATGACCCAGGAGCCCCTGAACCTGGACCGGGAGGAGGCGATTTCCAGGCTCACGGGGGCGATCATCGGCCCTCCCAAGGAGGGCGTGGAGGCCGGCAGCGAGGCCGACGACCTCGACGCTCGCCAGACCTGCCTCGTGCTGACCCTGTCGGACGCGGCCCGGGCCAACCTCCACGGCGCCCTCGACCTTGTGAAGCAGGTTGCCGAAACGGAGTGCGCGATCCCCGACCGCACGCTGCACATGGGCGGCCCCCCGGTCGACAACGTCTCGATCGACCGGGCCGGCCAGACGAGCGTCACGATCCTCTTCGGCCTTTCGCTCGTGGTGGGCTTCATCGTCAGCTGGTGGAGCCTCAAGAGCAAGATGCTCGTGGCGATGGTGCTGGCCTCCGGCGTCTACAGCATGTTCGCCAGCCTCGCGGTGGTCTGGTACTCCGGCTACCCGGTCGACGCCATCCTGCTGACGATGCCGTCGCTCGTCTACGTGGCCACCACTAGCGGCGCGATCCACTTGGCCAACTACTACCGCGACCAACTCGCCGAGACCGGCGTGGTGGAGGGGGCCGCCGGCAGGGCCGTGCATCACGCCCTCCTCCCGCTCACGCTGGCCACCGGCACCACCGCCATCGGCCTGGCGACGCTCGCCGTGAGCGAGCTTGTGCCGATCCGCATGTTCGGCATCTTCTCGGCGGCGGGCGTGGTGCTGAGCTTTCTGATCCTCGTGTTCTTCATGCCCGCGCTGCTCGAACTCTTCCCGCCGAAGCTCAAACTCGGCAAGCTCGCCGACGCCGAGAGCGACGACCAGTGGAAGCCGGTCGAGGAGAGCCCGTGGTGGGGCGTGGGCCAGTGGATCGTGCGGCACAACGGCCTGGTCACGGCGGCCTGCCTGCTCGTGATGGCGGCGGTGGGCTACGGGCTGACGCGGGTCGAAAGCAGCGTGCAGCTGATGCGGCTGTTTTCCCCGCAGGCCAGGATCCGGCAGGACTACAAGTGGCTGGAGAAGCACCTCGGGCCGCTCGTCCCCATGGAGATCCTCGTGCGGATCGACCAGCAGACCTGTCCGCTCAACTTCCTCGAGCGGATGGAGCTCGTCGGCCGGATCCAGAAGGCCATCGGCACCCTCGACGAGGTGGGGAGTTCGCTCTCGACCGTGACGTTCGGCCGCAGCCTGGAGATCGGCGACGGCGGCGACGGCGTCGGCGGCGCCGCGGCCCGTGCCCTCGGCTTCGGCTCGCGGACCAAGCGGAGCGTGCTCAACCGGCGGCTCACCGCCCATCGGCAGGAGTTCCTCGACGGCGACTACCTTCGCGAGGCCGAACTGCCCGACGGCCGGCAGCAGGAGCTGTGGCGGATCAGCGCCCGGGTCAGCGCCATCAAGGAGGTCGACTACGCCCTCTTCAAGCGAGACCTCCAGTCGCAGATCGACCCGATCCTCGCCGACATCGAAGCTGACGGAGTGGAGGGCGTGTCGGTCGACTACACCGGCCTGGTGCCGTTGGTCTACAAGGCCCAGCACTCGCTCCTCGACGGCCTGAAGATCGGCTTCATCTACGACTTCGCGATCATCGTGGCGGTGATGATCCTGCTCTGCCGGGCGGCCTCCGCCGGCCTCGTGCTCCTCCTGCCGGCGGCGTTTCCGGCGCTGATGGTGTTCGGCAGCATGGGCTGGATCCACTCGCTGCTCACGTCGCTCGACGCCGGCACGCTCCTGATCGACATCGGCACGGTGATGGCGCCGAGCGTGGCGCTGGGCGTGACGGTCGACGACGTCGTTCACTTCATGCTCTGGTTCCGCAAGGGCATCGCCGAGGGCCTCGACCGCAAGCAGGCGACGATGCTCGCCTACAAGGGCTGCGCCCGGGCGATGTACCAGAGCTGGGGCGTGATCGGCATCGGCCTCTCCGTCTTCGCGCTCTCGCCGTTCGGGCCGACGCAGCGGTTCGGCCACATGATGCTCTCGATGCTCACGATCGCCTTGGTCGGCAACCTCGTCTTCATGCCCGCGCTCCTGGCGGGCCCGCTCGGTGCCGTGTTCAGCTGGAGCGTGCTGCGGATCGAGCGGAAGAAGGCGCTCCGCGACGGCCGCCGCAAGCTGAAGACCGATCCCGGCAGCGACGCCCTGCCTGCGCCGCACGTGGTGCCGGGTTCGGCCAAGCAGGTCGTCCATGCCTGACGATTCCGGGCGGCCGGCCGAAGCCGCCGCGCTCTCCGGCCTGCCCGCCGCGACGGTGGTGCTCAAGCCGAAGCGGGCCCGGCCGTTCTTCGGCCGCCATCCCTGGGTGCTCGACACCGCCGTGCTGCGAGTGGACGGCGCCCCCGCCGACGGCGACGTCGTCGACCTGGCCACACACGACGGCGTCTTCGTGGCCCGCGGCCTGTGGAACTCCTCGAGCAAGCTCCGCGTGCGGCTCTACGCCTTCGATGCCGCGACGAGGCTCGATGACGCTCTCTGGCATGCCCGGCTGGCGTCGGCCGTCGCCTTGCGAAAATCCCTCGGCCTCGACGACCGGGCCGGCGCCGCTCGGCTGGTCAACAGCGAGGGGGACGACCTTTCCGGCCTGATCGTCGACCGCTACGGCGACTGGCTTTCAGTGCAGGTGACGGCGCTGGCGATGTCCCGACGGCTCGACGCCCTCTGCGACGCGCTCGAGTCGCTCGTCGCCCCGCGAGGCATCCTCCTCCGCGGCGCCGAGCGCGGTCTCGCCAAGCTCGAGGGACTGCACCTGCCCGACCGGCTGGTTCGCGGCACCGCCCCCACGGGCCCGATCTTCGTGACGGAGCACGGCCTGAAGTTCGGCGTCGATCTCGCCGAGGGCCAGAAGACCGGCTTCTACCTCGACCAGCGGGACAACCGCCAGGCGGCGGCCCGCTTCGCCCGCGGCCGCCGCGTGCTCGACATGTTCTGCTACTCGGGCGGCTTCGCGGTGGCCTGCGCCAAGAATGGCGGCGCGCGGAGCGTGCTGGCCTGCGACTCGAGCGCCAAGGCGACGGCCCTGGCCAAGGCCAATGCCGACTTGAACGGCGCGGCCAACGTCGCCGTCGAGACCGCCGACGCCTTCGAGAAGCTCGCCGCTCTCCAGGCCGCCGGCGACCGCTTCGGCATGGTGATCCTCGATCCGCCGAAATTCGCCCGCAGCCGCGCCTCGCTCGACGACGCGATGCGGGCCTACCACCGGATCAACCGGCTGGCGGTCGACCTGCTCGAACCGGGCGGCATCCTCGTGACCAACAGCTGCTCGGGCGCCGTGTCGCGGGAGGATTTTCTCGTCATGCTCGCGGGCGTGGCCCAGCGATCGGGCCGCACGTTGCAGCTGCTCGAATGCCGCGGTGCCGCCCTCGACCATCCCGTGAGCGCGGGCTGCCTCGAGGGCGAGTATCTCAAGTGCGTGATCGCCCGGGTGATGTGAGGTCGGCCCACCGCAGCGCACCTCCCCCAGCGGCTCGCTGCGGAAGATAGCTGCACGTGGGGCCGGGGCTGCCCGTGCCCCGTTG
>JBIJCD010000127.1:0-8628 GCA_044344895.1 Pirellulales bacterium
TGTGAAAGGCTGGCGAAAGCGGCGAATTCCCGCCAACGCCGCATACTTCAATGCCGGCGTGCTGGTCGTCGATCTCGAGGCATGGCGGCGGCGGAACGTGGTGGGGCGGGCGATGGACTACATCCGCTCGGCCGACGAGCCTGTCGATTTCCTGCACCAGGAGGCGCTCAACGCGGCCGCGTGGGACGACTGGCTGCCGCTCGCGCCGCGATGGAACGTTCCCTCGACCGCCGGTCGCTGGTTCGATCAGACCGATGCGGCCGCGGTCGCCGCTCCCGCTATCGTGCACTTCGCCGGTCGCATGAAGCCCTGGCGAATGAGCACGGGCAGCCGATTCGAGGCGGCCTATGCCGACGTGCTCATGCGGGTGGGCGGCCGCATGCCGATTCCGGCCGCCACCCGGCGCGATCGAATCCTCGGCTGGTACGACCGCACGCTGCGGTCGGTGTGCCATCCCGCCGAACGAGTGCTGTGGGCGCGGCGGCTGTTGTAACGACAAGGGGCGTGGCGTCTTCCTGGATGGGGTGCGGATGCAGCCGTGCGCGGTCGGTTAATCGCGTGGGCGGGAGCCGCGGATGAGGTCGGAGATGTGCTTCACCTCGCCCCGCGGGTCAATTGTCAGGTCACGGATCTGCTGCGTGAGCACCGACCGCGTCCCGGGGGCGAGCATCCAGCCCAGGGGAAACTCGATCCGACTGGCCCGCAGCGCGAAGCCGTCGAGCACCTCGCCTCCACCGCCGCGGACGAGGGCGGCGAGCGATTCCCGATGCTTCGTGGCGAGCGACTTGCGAACGTGATTGAGCGTCTCGAAGGGGGAGAGCACGGCGCCGGCGGCGGTGCCGACGATGCCCGCCCGATCCCGCCGATCGTCATGGACCTGCGAATCGCTCATCGGGATCGGCTCGTCGGTGATGACGATCGCGACGGGGCGAATGCGGCCGCCGAGCCCCAGTCTCTCGGCCGAGGCGGCCAGCGCCTCGACGACCTCCGCCGCCGTCACCGTTCCCGAGTTGTCGACGTAGCCGCCGTCCACGACGTGGAGGGGCCCGTCTGCAGCCGTCTCGCCGAGCCGGCCGATCGGGCTGATCGCCGGAAACCGCGCGCTGAGCAGGACGGCGGTGCTCAGCCGCAGCGATCGGGGGGGAACCAGGTCGGGCAGTGAGACCGCCGACGACAGCTCCGGATCGAGGACGACGTGGCTGTTGACGACCCGACGTCCGCTCGCCGCCTCGGTGCTGTTCATGAACAGCGTCGGCAGGCTGTGAATCGCGGCCTCCTCCCAGAGGGCGGTCATCGGGGCCCGGAAGGCGTCCGTGCCCACGGCCTGCCGCCAGCCGAGCTCGAACGTCTTTTCCAGGACCGCGGCCCGGTCCTCGGCCCATTCGCCGTGCAGCAGGCAGGCGGCCGCATCCGGGATCAGCATGGTCGCCAGCACCGGCGAGAGAAAATCCCTACCCAGAACTTGGGCGGCGTAGCCCTGCAGCGGGCCGACGTCGCCGCCGGCGCGGGAGACATCGAGCGTGCCGGCACGGGCGTCACGCACCAGGGCGACGAACGTAGCGGCGCCGAGGCTCCCGCCCGAAACAGCACTGATGCCGAGGAGATGGTCGGCGAAGGCGGGCTCGGCGTCCTGGATCGCGCAGAGCAGGCCCCCGGTCCAGAACGCCGCGCGGATTCCGCCCCCTTCGGCGCTCACGATGAAGACGGGGTAGGGGGCGTCGGCCGATTCGATCTGGCTACGTCGCGATGCCAGCCAGTCGTCGATGTGCTGCGAGAGGCTTCTTTGAGCCGCCTGCGCCGCGGGCTGCACGGCGGTGAGCGTCCGCACCGAGTGGATGTTGAACGGCCCGGAGAGGAACAGACCGATCACGGTGATGAACAGGGCGATCGAGACGCCCTGGGTCAGCCAGCGGCCGAGCAGGAAAAAGATCACGTAGGCGACGGAGAGCCAGAAATATTCGGCGAACAGGATGACCGCTGCGGGCCCGATCGAAGGGGCGCGGGTCTCCGGGCGGGCAGCGACCCAGCAGCCCGCGGCGATCCAGCCGAGCGACAGCACCAGTCCCGCCCACCGCCGCCAGCGACGGGTGGCGGCATCGAGCCCCTCCTGCCACCAGAATCCGTCGAGGACGACGAGGCCGGCGAAAAGCACGACGGTTCCGGCGACGAAAGGGTAGGACGAAAGGAAGAGGCTCAGCAGGAAGAGCACGATCAGCCCCAGGCCGCCCAGCAGCTGGCGGCGCTCCAGGCTCCACGGGCGGAGGAGCGTCGCCACGACCTTCGGGCACCGGGCGACGACCACGGCGGGCACGGCGAGCGTCTGGAAGAGCAGGCCGAGCGCCTGCAGTTCGGCGCGGCGCTGTGGCAGCAGGAAGGAGCTGCCCGCGACGGCGTGCACGAGGAGCAGCGGCACCATGAAAGCGGCGAGCAGTCCGAGCGTTCCCGGCACCGTGAAGCAGGCGTGGCCGCGCAGGGCGGAAATGCCGGTCTCGTGCCGGTGCGTCGCCTCGAGGATCTGCGACGCAAACAGTGTCACCAGCACCGCCCCCAGCAGGCTCGTGACGAAGAAGCCCCGCACCTGCCAGGCATGGATCGTCCCGCCGGCGGCCCAGAGGGCCTCCCGTCCCTGCGGCACGAGCGCGATCGTGATTCCGACGGCGAGCGTGGCGAGCAGCAGGATCCAGCAGCGGCCCAGGGCGTCGAGGAACTCGTAGGCCCACGCCGCGAAGGTGGAGAGGCTCCGCGTGAGCATCGGGTGAATCACGTGGTCCCGGGTGCGCGGCGAAACGTCCATGAGCCGGGGCTTCCTCACGGCATCGTGGCGAATGCCGTCAGCAGGTGGGCGGAAGGGATGAGTGTCACCGGTGGCGCATGTCGGCAGCCGCCTGCGATGGCCCAGGAGCATACCAGCCCATCCGGCCTGCTTTCATCGGTCGGGGTGCCAGCGGCGCGCTGCGGTGACGCATCGACCACTCATCCGCTGCTTGCGGAAGCGTGTTTGACAGGTCTATCCTTCCTCAGTCCGGGCGGGCCGGAGTGTGGGCGGGCGCGGCGATGCTGCCAAAGCGGATGGCCCGCGCGTCGCCCCGATGGCGAATGGAAAATCCTTTGCGGAGCAGGATGATGCGTGTCTCGCCTCGCCGCACCCGGCGGTACGGCATCGATCGCCGTGACTTCGCCCGCTACGTGGCCGCCGTCTCCGCGATCCCGTTCCTGCCCACGCGGGTCATCGGGCAGGTCGTCGAACAGCCGGCCTTTTCCGCCAATCCGTTCGGCCTCGGCGTCGCCTCGGGCGATCCGGAGCCCGACGGCGTCGTGCTCTGGACGAGGCTCGCCCCGCGGCCGCTGGAGCCGGGCGGCGGGATGCCGCCGGAACCGGTGCTCGTCCAGTGGGAGATGGCGGACGACGAGTCCTTCGGAAGCATCGTCCGCCGGGGAGCGGCCATCGCCGTGCCCCAGCTCGGCCACTCCGTGCACGTCGAGGTGGATGGCCTCGAGCCGCAACGCTGGTATTTTTTCCGCTTCCATTCGGGTGGCGAGACGAGCCCGACCGGCCGCACGCGGACGGCGCCCGCCGTCGATGCGGTTCCCGACGCGCTGCGGTTTGCCTTCACCTCGTGCCAGCACTACGAGGTCGGCTACTTCAACGGCTACCCGCACATGCAGCGGGAGGATCTCGACCTCGTCGTGCACCTGGGCGACTACATCTACGAGTATGCCGGCTCCGACAAGAAGCCGCGCAGGCACATCGGCGGCGAGATCACGTCGCTCGACGACTACCGGGTGCGGTACGCGCAGTACCGCCTCGACGACGACCTGCGCGAGACGCACCGGCTGTTTCCCTGGCTCGTGACCTGGGACGACCACGAGTTCGACAACAACTACGCGGGCCTGGTCTCCGAGGAGGAGGGCGTGTCGCCCGAGGCGTTTCTGGCCCGGCGGATGAACGCCTACCAGGCCTATTACGAGTTCATGCCGCTGCGGCGCCGGTCGTTTCCGCGCGGGCCCGACATGACGCTGTACCGCACCTGCCGCTTCGGCCGCCTGGCCGCGTTCTCGATGCTCGACACCCGTCAGTATCGGTCGGATCAGCCGAACGGCGACCACCAGAAGCCGCTCACCGGCAAGGTCTTCGACCCGCGGGCGACGATGCTCGGGGCGAAGCAGGAACGGTGGCTGATGGGCAGCCTGCTCGGGTCGACCGCGATCTGGAACGTGCTCGCGCAGCAGGTGATGGTGGCTCCGCTCGACCGGGGCACGCCCGCGGAGGCCCGCTACAGCATGGACCAGTGGCCGGGCTACGACGTGAGCCGCCGCCGGCTGCTGCGGTTTCTGCACGAGCGACGGGTGCCCAATCCGGTGGTGCTCACGGGCGACATCCACCTCAACTGGGTCAACGACCTGCAGCTCGACTTCCAGGACCCGACATCGCCGCTGGTCGGCACCGAGCTCGTGGGCACGTCGATGAACAACGGCGGCAACGGCGGCAACGTGATCGAGGAATACGAGCGGGCCGCCCGTCACAATTCCTTCGTGAAGTGGTACAACTCCAACCGCGGCTACGTCTCCTGCGAGGTGACGCCGCGGACGTGGACGAGCTTCTTCCGCACGACGCCGTTCGTCGATCGCAAGGGAGCGCCGGTCGAAACGAAGGCCACGTTCGTGATCGAGCAGGGAATCGCCGGCGCGAAGCGGGCCTGACGCGTCCGGATGGCGACACAGGAGCACGTCTGTGAACAGAAGCGTGAGCAGGGACCGCATGTGCGGCATGTCCCGGCTGTTCGTCGGCCTGTCGCTGGCTCTCGTCGTCCGTGCGCCGCTGGCCTGCGCAGAGCAGTTCGTGCTGTTCGACGAGACCTTCACCTTCACGCACGAGGATGCCGTCAATTCCAAGCCGAGCCAGTCGCACTATTACGTCCGGGAGGACCGCCTCAATCCGCAGCGACCCAGGGATTGGACGGCGCCGGTCGATTACCGCCACGGCACCGTGCACGTCCGGCTCGAGGTGCTCGACAAGCCGGCCGGCGGCCAGCCGACGTCGTGGAGCGTGTGCTACATCCCCTACAAGGGACAAAACCATGGCTACGGCTGCATCGGTACGGGGCCGTATGCACAGGCCGGGGTGCTCGAGAAGGATCTCGACATGACGACGTTCTGGCAGAACGACGACATCGTCTGGAGCCAGGGCATCAAGGAGATGCACCTGGTGCTCAAGGACGACAAGAACCTCCACGCCCACAAGCGGCCCGACCCGGAGAGGTTCTTTCCCACGAAGGTGCGAATGACGCTGATCCAGGTGTCGAAGGGCACGGCATACGATCCGCAGCTCGTGCCCGAGCTGCGTCCCGCGTCGGGCAACTGATCGGCTCGACGCCGCTGGCCAGGCCGGGCCACGGCGGGCCGGTGGATGCGAGTCGATGCATGGCGAGCGCGGGGATTCGGCTGGCTGGCCGCTGCGTCGGCCCGCTGCATACACGCAATCATCGTGAAAAACGTGAGTCGTGAGCCTGGTCGCCGGTCGCTGGCAAGACTTCTTTGGTCGAGACTATCCTTGCCTGCAACGCCGTGCTGCGGCGTGCGGTAGCGGTCCACCGATGGTGCGACAGGCTGAAGCCTGCTCAGCCGGTCTGTCGCCCGCGGTAGCCGCGGCCTGATTCCTGGCACAGTCGCAGCAGGCGATAGCACGTCTTGCGACGGGCACCCGTTCGCTTTGTTCCGCTGCACTTGAGCACCCTGCCGTGAAAGCCGCTGTCAAAAAGCTCGTCCATCGCGTCGCCCGTCGCTTCGGCTATCAGGTGGTCTCGGTGAGCGCATTCGCACAAGCGGCGCAGGCCGCGGGTCTGGCCGCTGCTCCACCCAGCTTGCTCTTCCAGGTGGACCCGGTGTTTCAATCCTGTTACGCGCGGGGGCTCGCGATCACCGGCACGCCGGAGTCCGGCCAGGTCGTCTGCTCCAAGCGTCAGAGTCGGTTCTACAACCTGCTCTCGATCCACCGCTGGGTGGCCGGAGTTCCCGGCTGGCAGGTGGAGTGCGGCTGCTGGAAGGGGCTGTCCTCCTATCTTCTCAATCAGCAGGCCAAACGCCTGAGCCCGGAGCACGATGGGTCGGGCTTCATGATCGTCGATTCATTCGAGGGTTTGAGCCAGCCGACGACAGAAGACCGTTTACAGCGAGAGTCCCATGCCGCCGCCCATGGCGGGGAGTATGCCGCGGCTGCGGGCACGTTCGGCTGCCCGCAAGAGGCTGTCAGGAAGGCCCTGTCGGAGTTTCCCGCGATCGAATACCACCGGGGCTGGATTCCGGAGGTATTGTCGAGCCTTCCGGAGCGAACGTATTCCTTCGTGCACATCGATCTCGACCTCCATGATCCGATCCGCGGAGCCGTCGACTATTTTTTTCCACGCCTTGAGAAGGGCGGCGTGGTCGTTTTGGATGACTATGGCTCCCTCGCCTGGCCTGGGGCCATGAAGGGCGGTGATGACGCCGCCGCGGCCCTCGGTCAGACACTGGTCCCGCTGAGCTCAGGGCAGGCCCTGTTCGTGCGTCGCTGATCCCCCCGAACGACCGAAGCGACTGCCAACAGCCACTCGCAACTTCACCGCGTTCTGCCTGGAAGACCCTCATGCCGCCGTCGCAGCCACTACGAGTGTTCATCGGTTCGGGTGAAGCCAGCCTGCTCGAGCGGAAGACGCTGATCCATTCGCTGCGGCAGCACGCCAGCCGGCCGCTCGATCTGTATGTCTTCAACGGCACGCACAATGCGATCGAGCACAACGACGAGGAGCCGGTGCTGGCCAGCCTCCCGCTGTGGATCAAGTACCGCAACTTCACCGAGTTCAGCAACTATCGCTGGCTGATCCCCGAAATCTGCGGGTACGCAGGCCGCGCGATCTTTCTCGATTCCGACATGGTGTGTCTGGCGGACATCGCCGAACTCTTCGATGCCGACATGGGCGGATGCGCGATGCTCGCCAAGGCGGAGGCATACGGCGGCGAGAACGCCTGGGGCATGAGCAACGTCCTCTTCGATTGCAGTCAATGCCGGTTTCCGCTCGAGGAGATCTTTCGTGAAATCGATGCAGGCCGCTACTCGTACACCGATTTCCACCAGATGACGCCTCGGTTCCTGCAGCACCGTCCCTATCGGATCGGCCCGCTGGATCCCGCCTGGAACTCGTTCGACAGGCTGGAGGAGGGCACCCGGCTGATCCACTACACGAACCTGTGCACACAGCCCTGGAAGTTTCCCGGGCACGATCACGAGGACCTCTGGTTTCGCGTCTTCGATGATGCCCGCACGACCGGGCTGATTTCGGCGCAGGACGTCGATAAGACGCGGCTGCGAGGGTACGTGCGGCAGGACATCCTCCAGCCGGGCCGGGGCCATGTCGGCGGCAGCGTTGCGGGGCGCGCGCGGCGACTGGTAGGGCGAATCTATCGCAAAGCCGTCCGCGTGCTGGGGCTGAGCCAGGATGTCGGCTGACCACTCACCGTCGAGAATCGTCGCCGTCCAGGGCACGGCGCAGCTGACGTCGGCCATCGCGGCGATGCGGGCCGCCGATCGGGCGGCGGGGTCGCGGGCGGCGAATCATCTCGTCATCCACGACCTGTGCTGCCCGAAAGACCAGACGGTTGAGTTCGCCGACTGCATCGGGAGGCTGGCCCGGCTCGGGGCGGAGTGGCGATCGATCCGTTTCATCCCTGCGGAGGAGCTGCGGCCACTCGCGACCATCGCCCTGACCGATGGCTGGTCAGCGGCGGGAGCCCGCCTGCGGGAGCGGATCGGCGCGGCCACCGCGAACGAGCTCTTTCTCGGACAGAACCTCCTGTTCATGAATCAGCTCGTGCACCGGGCCTATCCCGGCGCGGTCAGGGCCTGCTATGGCGACGGCATCGGGGTCAACTTCTCGCACGACTATTACAGAGTGCCTGGCCGGTCGCGGAAGCGTTGGGGCGTCGACCTGCGAGGCATCGATGGCTGGCTACGGCGGCACGTGCGTCACCAGATCCGTCGCTGGCGGGGCATCGCTCAGGGGCCGTTGCAGCCCTCCACGGTCGCGTGCCTGACCCACCCCGTGCCGTTCGATCGTCATTACCTCCTGCTGGCGAACCTGTTTGACGAGCGGCTCGATGATTTCGTGCAGCTCGACGCGGCCGACTTCGAGGAACTGTTTGCGGCGTACGGCGCCGAAAGCGATCGCGGGTCGAGGCCAGGCTGCTATTCGCTGGTCGACGCACTGCAGCGGGCGTCGAGCGTAGTCGTGCTCCTGACGAGCAACTTCTGCGAAACCGGACGCATGACGCTGGACGGTGAGGTCGAGAGCTGCATGGAGAGCGTCTTGCAGGCCGGTGGCGGCCCGGGCTCACTCCTCGTGATCAAGCCGCACCCCCGCGACGGCCACGAGAAGATCGATCGGCTGGCGCAGGAAGCCCGTCGGCATTTCGCCGCGGTCGTGACGCTCGACGACCGCTGGACGTTTCACCTGCCGTTCGAGTCGGTCTTCGTGCGGTTCTTTCCGCCCGGCTCCGCGATTCGTGCGGCGACGCGGGTCGTCTGCACGAGCAGTGCGGCGCTGTCCCTCGAGCATCTGTACGGGCAGGAATGCGCGTTGGCGTTCGGGCCGCCGG
>JBIJCD010000128.1:0-8583 GCA_044344895.1 Pirellulales bacterium
TCCAGTAGACGTTTTGCAATCCCGTGACGACGGCGATGGCGACCGCGGCCCGAAACTCCCGCGTGCCGAATCGGAGGCCGGGCTCCGTGGCGGCCCAGCGCCAGACGAGCAGGAACAGCGGCACGTGCCAGGCGTGGGCCACGGTGACGTGGTGGGGCGACTGGGCGAAGATGAAGGGGGCCAGGCCGTAAGCGAGGCCGGCGACGAACGACCAGGGGAGCGAGCAGCCGAGGTGCCGCGCGACCAGCAGCATCGCGACTCCTGCCGCGAGGTGTCCGGCGAGCAGCGCGATGTTGAGCCCGGCGAACAGGCCGAACGCCCGGCCGAGGAGGCCGAAGCAGACGACCGGAATCTCCTCCACCGACGGCCAGTCCGACCAGTTGCCGTCGTACGGTGCGCCGAGTTCGGGCACCGTCTTCCACGACAGGGGCACGACGTGCCCGTCGCCGGCGGCCTTCATCCAGGCGAACGTGCTGATCACGTCGGCGTAGAAACCGTCGAGGTACTGCGTCGGCATGTTCCAGGTGGCCGCCGTCCAGCGGCCCGTGCCGGTGCACCACGCGAGGGCGATCAGCGTCAGCAGCGCCGCCAGCCACGGCAGCGACGATGCCGCGCCGGCGGAGATGCTGGCGTCCGTGGACCGTGTGCTGGGGGGAGCCATCGCTGAGGCTTCGATACGAGTGGGGCCGTCGACTGCCAGAGACACCGGTGCAGTGACGTCGCACCGATTTTGGCCAAAATGCGAGAGGAATGCATCCCTGTCCCACTTTCGCTCGGGCAGATGCCGTGCCGTGCAGCGGTGGGATGGTGGCGGATGGCGCGGCCGTCCGCTCGGCGAATCTCTCGCGAAACAGCCTGCACTGCTTGGTATGATCGTGTCGACCGTCCCACGCTCTCATCACCACGGCGGCATCCCGCGAACAGCATGGAACGAGTAGCCGATTTCATCGCCGAACGGCTTGTTGCCGCGGGAATCCGCCACGTCTTCATGGTGACGGGCGGTGGTGCGATGCACCTCAACGACGCGCTCGGCAATCATCCCGGGCTGACGCCGGTTTTCTTCCACCACGAACAGGCGGCCGCCATGGCGGCCGAAGCGTACTTCCGGCTGACGGGCCGCATGGCGGCGGTGAACGTGACGACTGGACCGGGGGCGATTAACGCGATCAACGGCGTATTCGGTGGCTACGTCGATTCGATGGCGATCGTGGTGATCTCGGGACAGGTGAAGCGGGAAACGCTCGTCCAGGCGACGGGACTGCCGTTGCGGCAGCTCGGCGATCAGGAGGCCGACGTGATCGGCATGATCCGCGGCGTGACGAAGTATTCTGCGCTGGTCGAAGATCCCGCGAGCATCCGCTACCACCTTGACCGGGCCCTGCACGTCGCCACGTTTCGCCGGCCTGGGCCGGTGTGGCTCGACATCCCGCTCGATGTGCAAGCAACCGCCATCGATCCAGCTACGCTGCCGGCGTACGATCCCGCCGAGGATGCGGCCGCGCTCCGCACCGCCGACGTGCAGGCGGAGGTGACCGACATCGTCGGCAGGCTCGACCGCGCGAAGCGTCCGGTGATCTATGCCGGCACCGGCATCCGTCTTGCCGGCCAATACGGGCGGTTTCTCGCGCTCGCCGAACGGCTTCGGGTGCCGGTGGTCACCGCGTGGAATTCCAACGACCTGCTGCCCGACGACCATCCGGCCTATGCCGGCCGGCCGGGTTCGCTCGGCACGCGGGCGGGCAATTTCACCGTGCAGAACGCCGACGTGGTGCTCGTGCTCGGCTGCCGGCTCAACATCCGCCTGGTGAGCTACAACTGGCGCAGCTTCGCGCCGCGGGCGCATCGCATCATGGTCGACGTCGACGCCGCCGAGCTCGACAAGCCGACCCTGTCGATGCACCAAAAGATCCACGCCGATCTGGCCGACGTGCTGCCGCTCATGGACGCAGCGACGACACGTTGGCGACCGCACCACGACGCCTGGCTGGCCTGGTGTCGTGAACGTATCGCCCGCTACCCGGTCGTGCCGCCGGCATACTGGGACAAGCCCGAGCCGGTGAATCCGTACTGCTTCATGCAGCGACTGTTCGAGCAGTTGGTCGAGGACGACGTGGTGGCCTGCGGTGACGGGACGGCCTGTGTGGCGGCGTTTCAGGCGGCGATCGTCCGCCGCGGCCAGCGGATTTTCCACAACTCCGGCTGTGCGTCGATGGGATACGACCTGCCGGCGGCGATCGGTGCGGCGATCGCCCGGCCGGATCTTGCCCGCGTGATCTGCCTCGCCGGCGATGGCAGCGTGATGATGAACCTCCAGGAGTTGCAGACGATCGCCGGACTCGGTCTACCGGTGAAGATTTTTGTGCTCAACAACTCTGGCTACCATTCGATCCGACAGACGCAGTCGAGCTTCTTCGCCGGCCGGATCGTGGGCTGCGGTACCGATTCAGGCCTGTCTTTTCCCGATTTCGGCAAGGTGGCCGCGGCCTTCGGTCTGCCTTTCGAGCGGTGCTCGCGGCACGCCGACCTCGCTCCCTCGATCGCGAGGACGTTGGCCGCACCAGGGCCGTCGGTCTGCGAGGTGGTGCTCGATCTGGAGCAGTCTTTCTCCCCCAAACTCTCGTCGCGCAAGCTCGAGGACGGCAGCATGGTGACATCCGCGCTCGAAGACATGGCTCCCTTCCTACCACGGGAAGAGCTGCAGTCGAACATGTGGCGCGATGCCGCAGACGGGAGCGGCGAAGGAGTCCCGTCATGACGAAGGATTCCTGCCGCACCGTCCTGATCACCGGCGGTGCACGAGGGATTGGCGCGGCGATCGCGATGCGGCTGCGCGACGGGGGGCATACGGTGCTCTCGCCCGCACGCGAGGAGCTCGACCTCGCGGTGCCGCAGTCGATCGACGCGTTTCTCCGCCGGCACCGATCCGCCGAGATCGACATTCTCGTGAACAACGCAGGCATCAACGTCCTCAGGCCGATCGAGGACATCGACGGAGAGACGTGGCAGTCGATGTTGCAGGTCAACCTCACGTCCGCATTGCGATTGACGCAGGCTTTTGCGCCGTCGATGGCGGCCCGGGGATGGGGAAGGATCCTCAATGTGGCGAGCATCTTCGCGGCGGTGACCCGCGAGCGCCGCGGGGCGTATTCGATGACGAAGGCCGCGTTGGCGGCGCTGACCCGCACCGCCGCGGTCGAGTTCGGCCCGCGAGGCGTGCTGGTCAACGCCCTGGCCCCGGGTTACGTCGATACCGAGCTGACGCGTCGGAACAATCCACCTGAGGCGCTGGCCGCAATCGAGGCGGGCATCCCGCTGCGTCGCATGGCCCAGGCCGCCGAGTTGGCCGAGGTGGCCGCTTTTCTCGTGTCCGCCGCGAATACATACCTCACCGGCCAGACTATCATCGTCGATGGCGGCTTCACCTGCCTGTGAGCACCGGCGACCTATCCGGACCCCGACATGCGGACCATCTCGAGCCGTTCCCACGACTATACGGTGGAGGAGTGCGTCGACGTCGCGACCGCCGTCGATGGAGCGAAGGCGGACGATCATCCCCATTGGCTCGTTGATCGGGCGGTGTACGAAGCGTTTCAGGGGACGCTGGAGGAGCGTCTGCCGCGCGATCGGCTGCTCCTGCTGGAGGCCACCGAAGACGCCAAGTCGTACGCCGCGCTCGAGCCGGTCTTCCTCGGTTTGTTGACGAAGGGCCTCAACCGCAGCGGCTCGCTCGTCGTCATCGGTGGCGGGGTCCTTCAGGACATCGGCTGCTTCATCGCGTCGGTGCTGGCTCGGGGCATTCGCTGGCAGTTGCTGCCGACCACGCTCCTCGCCCAGGCCGACAGCTGCATCGGCAGCAAGAGCTCGATCAACATCGGCCGCTACAAGAACCAGATCGGCACCTTCTATCCGCCGCATCGCGTGCTACTCGTTCCCGAGTTTCTTCGCACACTGCCGTTCGACGAGATCCGTTCGGGGCTGGGAGAGGTGATCAAGCTGCAGCTGCTCTCGAGCGAGCGGGGCTTCGACGAGCTCATGGCGGATCTGGGCTCCTTCGACCGGTCGTCCGCGGACGACCGGTCGAAGCTGCTCGCGCGGTGGGTGGGGAGGTCGTTGGACGTGAAGCAGCCGGTCATCGAGGCCGACGAATTCGATCGCGGCCCGCGGCTGCTGCTCAACTACGGTCACACGTTCGGTCACGCTTTCGAATCGGTGACCGATTTCGCCATCCCGCACGGGATTGCCGTGGTGCTGGGCATGCTCACGGCCACGTTCCTTTCGGCGTCGGTCGGGATGGTGCCGTCAGGGCATGCCGCCGCGTTGTCGCGGATGCTCGCCCCGTGGCACGAACCCCATTCCACGGCCTTGCGGACAGTGGCCATGGACGATCTGCTCGCGGCCCTCGCCCGCGACAAGAAGAACTCCTCGGTCGGCCTGACGTGCATTCTGACCCGCGGCGTCGGCCGCATGGAGCGGGTGACGCTGGCCCCTGACCAGATCCAGGCCCATGTGGCGCCGACCCTTGCCCGGCTGATTGAAAACGGATTCACTGCATGAACGGGCCCGCCCGCGCATGACCCCTGAGGAAGCGCATGAATCGCGACATGTTCGAAAACCTGTTCGTCCTCGAAATGACGAACAACCATCAGGGCAGCCTGGAGCGGGGGCTGGCCATCATCCGCGAGCACAGCCGGATCGCGCGGTTCAACAACGTGCGGGCCGCGATCAAGCTCCAGTTTCGCGACGTCGACTCGTTCGTCCACAAGGATTTCCGCGATCGGGATGACATTCGCTACATCCGCCGCGTGCTCGACACCAAGCTGCGAAAAGCCGATTACGAGCAGATGGTGGTGGCGATCCGCAAGAGCGGCTGCATTCCGATGTCGACGCCGTTCGACGAGAAGTCGGTGGATTGGTGCGTGGAATTCGACCTGCCGATCATCAAGATCGCCAGCGCCGACTCCAACGATTGGCTGCTTCTGGAGCGGATCGCGAAGACCCGCAAGCCTTGCATCATCTCCTTCGGCGGAACCCCGTTGAAGGACATGGACGATGTCGTGACGTTCTTCGAAAATCGCAACATCCCGCTGGCCATCAACCACTGTGTCGCCGCCTATCCGCACGAAGACGCCGAGGCGGAGCTGGAGCAGATCGACTTCCTACGAGACCGCTACCCCGGCCACACCATCGGCTATTCGTGCCACGAGCACACCGACTGGGCCACGAGCGTCATGATCGCCTACGCGAAGGGGGCGCGGACGTTCGAGCGGCACATCGACATCAATTCCGACGGTTTTCAGCCGGCGACCTACTCCTCGTTGCCGTCGCAGATCGACACCTGGTTCAAGGCGTTTCACCGGGCGGTCACGTTTTGCGGCGCTTCGCGGACCGGCCGAAAACTGCCGCTGCCGAAGGAAACGGCCTATCTCGACTCCTACATCCGCGGCGTCTACGCGAAGCACGACCTGCAGCCCGGTCAGATGCTCACCGAGGATGACATCTACATGGCGATTCCGCTTCAAAAAGGGCAGATTTCCTGCCGGGAGCTGATGCTGGGCCGGTATGGCCACCGCATGACCGCGGCCTGCGCGAAAGACGCGCCGGTGATGATCGACATGATTGATTCACCGTATGCCGAGGACGAGCAGCTGAAGGCGGCGATCTATCAGCGGGGCTTATAGCCGATCGTCTCCGGGCCGCCGTGACCCGTGGTTCGCAGCGATGGCTTCACGACGCTCGCGGGGGCCGCGAATGACGTCGCGGTGTGGCGCCATCACGACGAGTCGCTCCCTCATGCGTCGTTGCGCGAGGGCCTTTCACGGGCGTCATGAGTTCCGATTCGTTGACGCTCCACCACAAGTGGTCGGTGACGAACCTGCGTCAGCACCGCCCCCACGTATTCGCCGACCAGTCCGATCAGGAAGATCTGCACCGATGCCAGGAAGAAGATGCTGATCACCGCAGGGGCGTAGCCCGCCGGCAGCGAGTACCAGAAACAAAGCTTCAGCACCAGGAACAGCACCGCGACCAACAGCGACAGCAGGCTCAACGCGAAGCCTGCGAGCGTCGCCAGCCGCAGCGGCACCTTCGAATGGCTCGTGATGCCCAGCATCGCCATGTCGAAGAGCGTGAAGAAATTGTTCTTCGTGATGCCCCGCTTCCGCAGGGGCTGGTCATAGGGGACGATCGAGATCGGCAGGCCGATCTCACTGATCAGGCCGCGGACGTACGGATACGGATCGTCGTACGTCCGCATGATCTCCAGGACACGACGGTCGTAGAGGCCGAAGCCCGTCACGTGCTCCAGCAGCGGCACCTCGGCGATCGAGCGGGCGAATCGGTAGTAGAGGCTTCGCACTGCCCAGAATAACGGCGACTCGGCGCTCGTCTTCTTCTGCCCCACCGCCACACTGGCGCCGTGCTCCCATGCTTCCAGGAACTTCGGAATCAGCTCCGGCGGATCCTGCAGATCGGTGCACATGGAGATCACGCAGTCTCCGGGCGCCTGCATCAGGGCGTGGAAAGGTGAACGGATGTGGCCGAAATTTCGGGCGTTCTCGATCACCTTCACCCGGGGGTCCCGCGAGGCGAGGGATTCCAGCGCGGCGACCGTGCCGTCGGTCGATGCGTTGTCGATGAAGAGCATCTCGAAGGTGTAGTCGGGCAAGGCCGCAAATACCGCGCTGAGCCTGTCATGCAGCTCCTCGACGTTGCCGGCCTCGTTGTAACACGGCAGTACGAGGCCCACGTGCCCACCCCGGCGTAGCGGGGGCGGTCGTCGTCCAGCTGTGGTGGCTAATTCAGGCCGATCACACGACGCGTTTTCCATGAGAGTGACGATCCTAACGCTGCGCCGGAGTCAGGCACAAATCAGTTGCCTCGCCTGCGGCGGACTCGCGGCCACGCCGGCAGGCGACCATGCCGACGACGCCGATAAAAGCCGGGATGAGAGCGAACCCCATCGCCTTGGCCCACGGCGCCCGATAGCGGATCCGCAACTCGCTCGCGCCGGCCGGGACGGCCGCCACGATCCGCTGCCATTCGTCCTCGGTCACGGTCACGGGGCGCCCATCGGCTGTCGCCACAACGTCCGGGTAGCGGAGAAAGTTGGCGACAACAAGCCGGGGCTCGTCCGCCTGATCGAGGTCGATATCGAGCCCAGCCACGCTCATGCTGAGCGGCAGGGCATCCCGCGGCCGGGATGCGTCGAAGGCGAGCGGAGCTGCGTCGGCAACCTCGATCACCTTCAGAAACTCGTCCAACTCGGGCAGCGGCACCTGGGGATTCCCGCCCAGTTCGCCCAGCAGGCTCAGCAAGGGAAAAACGCGCTCGAAAGGATTTTGCGTCTGCGGCGGCCAGCCTCCCCAGTCGGTGCGATGCACCAGCAACCAACGCACGCCATACGCGGCGAGTGCTTCCCGGGGGCGGTCGGCGATCCTTTGGAGGCAGGCATTGAATCTGCCGAACCGTTGCACGAGTGGATTGTAGCCGAGCAACGCCGGCACACCGTACTCGCAGGGAAGGTTGTGCGGCAGGGCCAATGGATAGGAGGGATCGCTCGACCGCATCGCTGCGAACGACATGACACGTTGCTGCCTCCCCGAGGCGTCGGGGCCTATCACCGCGAGCAATTGCTGGGGAAGCTGCGGATACGGAGTGAAACCGTAGACGAAAAAAGCGATTCCGACCCGGGTGAGGTGGAGGGCCACGAGCCCGAGCCCGAGGATGGCGATGCCCGCCTCCGCTCGAGTTCGCTCCAGGCTCCCGCCTTTGCCGGCCGCGAGCCGAGCCGCTGCCAACAGGTTCTCGAGGAATATCGCTCCGCCGAGACAGCCGAAAAAGACGACCCACGGCAGCACACGAAAGGGATTGTTCCGCAGCCCTACGGGCAGGAGCCCCATCAGCCACCAGAGGCCGCCTGCGCCGCCCAACGCCAGCAGAAAGGCGACTGCCGTCGGGATCGCCACGGCGAGTTGCAGCGTCTGCGACCCGGATTGAGTTGCAGGGGCGGGCGGCGCCGCCGCGCGAATCCGCCGCCACACGAGCGTGGCCATAGCTGCGAGAAACGCCGCCAGCAGCACCGTGCCCGAATAGTAGAAATGGCCGTTCCATTCGAGGTTCACGTTGCCCCAGCCGTTCGGCAGGGTCCCCTGCACGAGCGGGTATGGCAGGAGCATCGGCAACAGATTGCCGCCTACGCCCTCGCCTCCGCCCGGAGATTCACCGGCAACCTCGCGGGCCAGCCGCCACTGCTGGAAGAAGACCGGCACCGATATCGCCGCGCCGAAAGCGAGGGCCGGCAGCAGCCACCTGAGCCGCCACCATGGCACCAGTCCGAGCGCCGCCAGGGCGACGGCATGGACGAGCATCAGTCCGCATCCCAGCACAAAAAGCTGCGGAAATCCGGCATGGTAGTAGAGGCCCAATGCCACTCCGACAGTCACCGGCCAACGCCAGTCGACGGCACCGGTGCGGAGCCGATCGACGAGCAGTGCGAAAAGCGGGATGAACGTAGCGAGCGTCGTGAAGGAGTGCCAGCAGCGGCCCATCACGAGCACGGGACCGGAAAGCACGAAAGACACGCCG
>JBIJCD010000130.1:0-8521 GCA_044344895.1 Pirellulales bacterium
GGCCCTTGTCGAAGGGATCGTCGGCCGCCGTCGCAGGAAACCCGTACCCGCTGCCGCTTTTGTAGTCCCACAGCGTGTAGGCCGGCCCAGCGGCGCCGTCGCGGACGTCGATGCGATCGATACGGCCGCGGAGCCGGATCGTTTCCCCCGGCGCGAGCGAAACGGCGACCGGTTCGTGGCAATCGAACGGCGTTTCCGCCGCGGCCGGGTCCACGCCGATGGCGGCCTCGATCGCGATGGGCCGCAGGCCCGCCTCGCGGCACGACCGCTCCTCGTCGTGCAGGAACGTGCGCATGGCGCCGCGGAGCTCGTCGCGGCGGGCGGCGAAGGCCGGTTCGGTGAGCGGAGGATGCCGGCGGCGGCTCTCGGCCAGTTCCTCGTCGAGGATGGCGAGCAGTTCAGCGTCATGACGGTCGGCCTGCGGGAGTTCGCCCCGGTCGACGATCAGCCGCATGAACCGCTCCAGCACCGTGTGGAGCAGGCTCCCGGCGTCGAGTGGAGTGAGCCAGCGGTCGGTGTCTTCGTCGAACGCCTCGACGGGCTCGACGCCGAGCCCGTAGCGGAAGAAGAACCGTCGCGGGCAGCCACCGAGCGCCTCCAGGCTGTGGGGCGATGCGGCACGGCCGTCGTCGGCCCGAGGGTCGAGCAGCGGACCGGCTTCCGGCACGAGGCCGTCATGCGGGGTGAATCGATCGGAACGTCGGGCCGCGGCGGCTGCCTGGCCGTGGGCGAGGTGGCCGCGATGGGCCGCAATCGCGGCGTGGACCGCTGCGGCGTCGGCCTGCGGACCGAGCGTGGCGAGCCACCACTGCGATTCGTCGAGTGCCAGTTCGGGATCGGCGGGTACGAACGCCTCGGGCGGGGGCAGAGAATGCGTCAGGGCGGCGGCCGTCGCCAGCGGGTCACCCGTCGACTCGGCGTGCAGCGCGATCAGCGCCGGTGAAGGAAAGAGCTCCGCGTCCTCCGCGGTGTCGCGGCAGGAATAGCCCACCCAGACCCGCCCCCGCAGCCGGCCGAGGAGCCGACGCCAGGCCAGGGTGTTGCGGGCGGCGGCGTCGTGGGCGACTGCGAGCCGGGCGACGGGCTGCGCCGCGTTGAGCAGCGAGCGGTCGCCGTCGGTGAGCACCGGATCGGTCGAGCCCGCGCCGGGGAAACGGTTTTCGTCGAGGCCGAGGACGAACGTGTAGGGACGTCCCGAATGGCCCCCGCCCACGAGCCCACTCACGTGGAGGCAGCCGGGCCGCGGTCCGGAGCCGAGCACGACCAGCTCGGTCGGCAGCCGCTCGAGCCAGTCGAGCACGTCGTGGGACGTGAGGGTCGGATGGGCTCCCTGCCACACGATCATTGCGTCGATCTCGTCGAGCAGCACGCGGCGGGCGTTGCCGTCGAACTCGCTGTCGGCCGGACAGAGCAGCTCGACGAACGTGCGCGCGCCGTGCAGCACGGCGTCAGCGGAGCGATCGGGGCCACCCTCGCACGCCACCAGCTGCGTCACGAAGGCCTCGAGCGCCTGCAGCCGCTGCCAGTGCCGCTGCTTGCGTGCCAGAAGCTGCTGCTCGTCGACGGCCGCCGGATCCTCCGCCGGGTCGTCTTCGTCACGGCCCCCGTGTAGGAACGATGCGGCCGGGCGTTCCCGCACCCTGGCTGCGGCGGCCGACAGCAGCGACGCCGTGCGGTCGAGGCCGCGGCCGATCCGCACCGAGCGCAGCTCGCGGACCAGCGCCGCGGCCCGCGGCGCCTCGGGCGCGAGCCGGCGCAGATCGACGAGGCCGTCACGGAGCATGTGCTCGAGCCCCGACTGGGGATGGCCGTCTCGCCGCCATGCCAGCCAGGCGGAGACCGCCCGGCCGGGCCGGGAGTCGGCCAGTGGCAGCCCTTCGGCGAACGTCACCAGCGGGACCTCCTCGCCACCCTCGATCGCCGGGACGCGGTCGGGCCGCGGCAGGGCCGCCACGATCTCGCGAACGACCGAGGGATAGGTGTCGGGATCGGTGTGCACGATCTCGATCTCGTCGAGCCGCAGCCCCAGTCGCAGGCAGGTGCGAAGCACGAACCGCGCCTCGTTGGCCTCGCCGGCGGCGCGGAAGATGTGCAGCCGGCCGGAGGCCAGCGCCGCGGCCGCGTCGGCCAGCGGCGGGTCGGTCTCGAGCCTGCGAACGGTGACGGAAGCCGACGCCTCGAGCGCATCCAGCAGGTCAGCCTCGAGCCGTGGCAGGTCGAGATCGTCTGGCACCAGCAGCCGCTTGAGGCCCGGCGGCAGCCTGCCGGCGCGGACGTGTTCAACGGCGAGGGCAGCCTCTCCGGCCCGGTCGACCAGCCGCATCCGCCGCAGCTGCTCCTCGTACCGCTCGAGAAGCAGGGCGATGTCGCGGCCTTTGGCCGCATCCCGCAAGCCCGCGGCGACATGGTCGGGGGCGAGGCCGGCGTTCCGCAGAGACTCGAGGCTGTGGAGGATCCGCTCGGCCAGCCGGGGCAGCGAAGCCGTCGCGGGAAACGATGTCAGTTCGTCGGGGTTCTCCAGGAGGATCCGTTCCACGGCTACGAGCTTGGCGCGGAGCGGCGCCAGCTCGAGCGATTCCCGCACGAGCGTCTCCGCGACGATGTCGTACGCCAGCGCCGACATCGTGGTGACGTGCAGATTGGCCGTCGGTCGGCCCGTGCGGGCGAGCGTCTCGATCCATTCGTTGCCGACGCGGCGGGAGGGGGCCACGAGCCAGGTCGGCTCGCAGTCGGCGGCGGTCGAGCCGGGCGGGAGGCATGCCGCCGCGATCGACTCGATGAGACGGTTGCCCTGCGGCGGTTCCCTGCTCGGCATGCTTCCGGCGGCGATCGCCAGCCGGCGCGATTCGGGCACCGGCACTTCGATCGCATGCCAGCGTGGATGGGCGCGGCGGGGGCCGGCTGCAGCCTTCTTCCGTGACGACTTCATGGGACCACATTGTGTTCATGTGTCCAGCGTCGTCCAGTGTCGCGAAAACTCGCGACTAGCCGCGTCTGCGACGACGCGGGAACGCCCGGCGCCGCCGATCGCCTTGCCAGACGGTTGCCCGTGGCGAGACAATTGCATCCTCAAGAGTCCCGTGGGCACGCCACACCGCCGGGGCCCGGCTCGGCATCCAGGAGCATCGACCCATGGCCGGCCTGCGGGAAGTGACCGCCGCCATCGCACCCCAGGAGGAGGCCCTGCGGTCCGGCGGCGGCGAAGCCGGCCGGGAGCGGCAGCGGAAGCTGGGGCGGCTTCCGGTGCGAGAGCGGCTCGCGCTCTTGCTCGACCCCGGCACTCCGTTTCACGAACTCGGACTCTGGGCCGCGTGGAGGATGTATCCGGACTGGGGCGACGTGCCAGCAGCGGGCATCGTCACCGGCATCGGCACGATCTCCGGCCACCCCTGCATCGTCGCGGCCAACGACGCCACCGTGAAGGCCGGCGCGATGTTTCCGCAGTCGGTCAAGAAACTCATCCGGGCGCAGAAGATCGCGCACCGGCTGCGGCTACCCGTCGTCTACCTCGTCGACTCAGCCGGCGTGTTCCTGCCGCTCCAGGACGAGATCTTTCCCGACGAGGACGACTTCGGCCGCATCTTCCGCAACAACGCCGTGCTCTCCGCCGAGGGCATCCCGCAGTTCGCCGCCGTGATGGGCAACTGCATCGCCGGCGGCGCCTACCTCCCCGTGCTCTGCGACAAGATCCTGATGACGGAGGGGAGCCAGTTGTGCCTCGCCGGGCCGGCCCTCGTGAAGGCGGCCGTGGGGCAGACGGTCGACCCTGAGGAGCTCGGCGGCGCAGCGATGCACGCAGCCATCAGCGGCACCGTCGACTTCCGCGAGAAAGACGACGCCGCCTGCCTCATGCGGCTGCGGTCGCTCGTCGGTCTCCTGCCCGCCCGCGATCCCGCCGCTGATCGGCGCCCGCTGCCGCAGCCCAGGCGGAACGCCGACGACGTCTACGGCATCGTGCCGCCCGATGGCCGCGGAGAATACGAGATCCGCGACGTGCTCGACTGTATCGTCGACGCCGGCAGCTTCGAGGAGTTCAAGCCCGAGTTCGGCAGGACGCTCGTCACCGGCTTCGTCCGCATCGGCGGCCGACCCGCCGGCGTGGTGGCCAACGCCCGCCGCCGTGCCACCGACGCCCGCGGCGAGGTGCAGATCGGCGGCGTGCTCTACGGCGACGCCGCCGAGAAGGCCGCCCGATTCGTCGACGATTGCGAGCAGAACCGGGTGCCGCTGGTGTTCCTGCAGGACGTCCAGGGCTTCATGGTGGGCAAGCAGGCGGAGCAGTCGGGCATCATCCGCTCAGGCGCCGAGCTCGTGCGGTCGATGAGCACGGCCACCGTGCCGAAATTCACCGTGATCATCGGCAGCTCCTACGGCGCGGGGCACTACGCGATGTGCGGCCGGGCCTACGATCCGGCGCTGATCCTCGCCTGGCCAAACGCCCGCTACGCCGTGATGGGGGGCGCGCAGGCGGCCGACACGCTGCTTTCGCTGCGGGTTCGCGACGTCGAGAAGGGGGGCACGCGGCTCACCGAGCAGCAGGTGGCGGAGCTTCGCGACTCGATCCGGCAGACCTACCAGGAGGAGACCGACATCCGCTACGCCGCGGCGCGGGGCTGGGTCGACGCCATCATCGCCCCGCACGAGACACGGGCCTGGTTGGCGGCGGCGCTGGCGGTGATCCGGCCCGGCGACCTCGCGCGGCCGCGGTGCATCGAGAGGGACGTGTGAAGGACGTCGTCCGCATCGGCAACGCGCAGGCGTTCTGGGGAGACCGCCCCTCGGCGGCCAGCGATCTCCTCGCGCAGGAGCCCGGCCTCGATTACCTGACGATGGATTATCTCGCCGAGGTGTCGATGTCGATCCTCGCGCTGCAGCGGGAGCGGGATCCGCAGCTCGGCTACCCGCGGGACTTCGTCGAGGTGGTGCGGCAGCTGGCGGAGTATTGGGCGGCCGGGGGCCGCTGCCGGCTCGTGGCCAACGCGGGCGGGCTCGATCCGGCCGCCTGCGCCGCCGCCTGCCGCACCGCCCTGGAGCAGGCCGGCTGCCGGCCGCTCACGATCGGCGTCGTGTCGGGCGACGACGTGCTAGAGCTGCTCGGAACCGCCACCGCCGCGGACGATTTTCGCAATCTCGATTCCGGCGAACCGCTGGCCGCCGTCCGCGACCGGCTGGTGACGGCCAACGCCTACATGGGCTGTGCGGGAATCGTCCGCGCGCTCGACGCCGGCGCCGACATCGTGATCACCGGCCGCGTGGCCGACCCGTCGCTCGTCGTCGCCGCCTGCGTGCACGCCTTCGGCTGGAAGCTCGACGACTGGGACCGGCTCGCCGGCGCCACCGTGGCGGGGCACCTGCTCGAGTGCGGCACGCAGGTGACCGGTGGCATCTCGACCGACTGGCTCGACCTGCCGGATCCGGCCCACGTCGGCTTTCCGATCGCGGAGGTCGACCGCGCGGGCGGCTGCGTGGTCACGAAGTCGCCGCGGTCGGGCGGCGCCGTCACCCTGGCCACGGTCACGGAGCAGCTGATCTACGAGATCGGCGACCCGGGCCGCTACGTGAGCCCCGACGTCTGCGTGTCGTTCGTCGGCCTCGACGTCTCGGAAATCGCGGCCGACCGCGTCCGCGTGACGGGCGCGAAAGGCTCGCCCCGGCCGGCGACGCTGAAGGTGAGCGCCACGCACCGCGACGGCTTTCGCGCGGCGGGAACGCTGACGATTTTGGGCGACCGCGCGCGGCGGAAGGCGGAGCGGTGCGGGGCGATCGTGCTCGAGCGGCTGCGGGAGGCGGGGTGGAGCTACCGCGACGCGATCGTCGAATGCCTGGGGCAGGGGGGCAGCGTGCCGGTGCCGGGCATCCTCGCGCCGGGCGACGACGCCCGCGAGACCGTGCTGCGGATCGCGGTCGAGTCGGAGTCGCGGGAGAGCGTCGAGGCCTTCGCCCGCGAGCTCATGCCGCTCGTCACGGCGGGGCCGCAGGGCACGACCGGCTACGCCGAAGGCCGACCGCGGGTGCATCCCGTGTTCCGCTACTGGCCCTGCCTCGTCGCCGCCGCGCGGGTCGAGCCGCAGGTCGCCACGCTCACCACGGCCGACACCCTCCCCGGCCGCGCGAAGCCGGCCGAGTGGCCGCCGGCAGCGGCCGTCGTGAGAGAGCCTCAGGCCGCCCGTGCGATGCCGGCTCGTCTGGCCGTGCCCCGCGAGCGGGCGGCGACGCTGGGAGAGATCGCCCACGGCCGCAGCGGCGACAAGGGCACCGCGGCGAACGTCGGCATCCTCGCCCGGTCGCCCGACGACTATCCCTGGCTCGTCGAGTGGCTCACACCGGAACGAATGGCGGCGCACTTCGCGGCGCTTGGGGTGACGAAGGTCGAGCGGCATCCGCTGCCGAATCTCGGCGGGCTGAATTTCATCCTCCACGGCGTGCTGCAGCGGGGCATCCGCACCGACGCCCAGGGCAAGGCGCTCGCCGAGGCGGCGCTCGCGATGCCGCTGCGCGAGCCGGCCGCCCCGGCCCCGCTCGCCGAGGACGTCGCGCCGTGGGTCGACGGCCTCACGATCGGCCAGGTACTGCGGGAGACCAGCCGCCGCGTACCCGATCAGACCGCGGCGGTGTTCGCCGAGCATGGCTGGCGGATCACCTGGGCCGAGCTCGACCGCGAGGTCGACCGGGTGGCACGGGCGTTGCTCGGCCTCGGCCTGCGGCACGGCGACCACTTCGGCGTCTGGGCGACGAACGTGCCGCAGTGGCTGCTGCTGCAGTTCGCCACGGCGCGGATCGGCGTCGTGCTCGTCACCGTGAATCCCTCCTACCGGCCTGCCGAACTCGCCTTCGCCCTCGAGCAGGCCGACATCAAGGCGATCGCCGTCATCGACCACTACAAGTCGACCGACTACCTCGCGTCGCTCGCGGAGGCGGTGCCGGAGCTGGCGGCGAGCCCGACCGGTCGCATTGGGAGCGCGGCGTTTCCGCGGCTGCAGGCGGTGGTGCAGCTCCGCGGCGAGACGGCTCCGTGGGCGCACTCATGGGCCGACTTCCTCGCGCTCGCCGATGCCGTGCCGGCGGTCGAGCTCGCCCGGGCCGAGCTGGCCGTCGGCTGCCGCGACCCGATCAACATCCAGTTCACCTCGGGCACGACCGGTCAGCCCAAGGGGGCCACGCTCTCGCACCGCAACATCCTGCTCAACGGCTTCTACGCCGGCACGAGCCAGCGGCTCTCCGCCTGCGACTCGATCTGCGTGCCGGTGCCGCTCTACCACTGCTTCGGCTGCGTGCTTGGCTCGCTCTGCGGCCTCGTGCACGGGGCGACGCTCGTCTTCCCGGCGGAGGTGTTCCACGCCGACACGACGCTCGCGGCGATCGAGGCGGAGCGGTGCACGGCGGTCTACGGCGTGCCCACGATGTTCATCGCGATGCTCGAGCACGCCGACTTTCCCCGACGCGACCTGGCGTCGCTCCGCACCGGAATCATGGCGGGCAGCCCCTGCCCGATCGAGCTGATGAAGCGGGTGACCGGGGCGATGGGGGCGAGGGAGATGACGATCGGCTACGGGCAGACGGAGGCCTCGCCGCTGGTCACGCAGACGCGGTTCGACGATGCGATCGAGCTGCGGGTGGGCACGGTGGGCCGCGTGCTACCGGGCTGCGAGGCGAAGATCGTCGATCCGGAGTCGGGCCGCGAGCTTCCCGACGGCCAATCCGGCGAGTTCTGCGCCCGCGGCCACGGCGTGATGCTCGGCTACTATCGCATGCCGGAGATGACGGCCCGGGCGATCGACGCCGAGGGCTGGCTGCACACGGGCGACCTCGCGCTCCGCGAGCCGAACGGCTGTTTCCGGATCACCGGCCGGCTCAAGGATCTCGTGATCCGCGGCGGCGAGAACGTCTTCCCGCGGGAGATCGAAGAGGTGCTCTACCAGCACCCGGCCGTCCGCGACGTGCAGGTGATCGGCGTGCCCGACCGGAAGTTCGGCGAGCAGGTGATGGCCTGGGTCTGCCTCCGCGACGGGAAGCGGGCGACGGCCGAGGAGTTGAAGGAGTTCTGCCGCACGCGGCTGGCCTACTTCAAGGTGCCGCACTACTGGAAGTTCGTCGATGCCTTCCCGACGACGGTGACGGGCAAGATCCAGAAGTTCCGCATGCGGGAGATCAGCATCGTGGAACTCGGCCTCGAGGACGTGGCCCGGATCGAGACCGCGTGACGGCCCGTTGCATCGTCCTGGAAGCCGTCAGCCGGCCCTGGAATCGACGGCGATCGGCTCCACCGTGGCCACGTGGAACATCGGGCAGATCCGAAACTCGGCGGGCGTTCCGTCTTCAGCCATGTCGATGCCGACGAGGACGTCGTTTTTCGTCACCCACGCCATCTCCGGGTGCCGCACGTCGTATGACTCGCCGCTCGACATCACCAGTCGAAACGGGCGGAACGGTCGCTGCCGCAGCAGATCGCGAAACGTCGCCGTGGTCATTGGGTCGCCTCGTCTCGGGTGATACTCCCGACATATCGAATGTATGCGCCCGT
>JBIJCD010000003.1:0-27424 GCA_044344895.1 Pirellulales bacterium
GAGGGCGCCGAGACCGTCATCGCCACGATCTTCTCCGCGGTGACCAACACCAGCGACAGCCTTACCGCATCCACGTCGTCGGCCACCGGCACGATCTACGACGACGGCTCGAGCAAGCCCGGCGGCGGCACCTACGACAGCGACGTGCCGACCGTCGCGATCGCCGCCTCCCCCACGGGCATCTCCGAGGGCGACGGTTCCGAGTCCGACGTGATGACCTACACGGTCACGCTGACCAACGCGTCGGCGACCGACACCACGATCACGATCGATCTGACGGGCACCGCCACGCTGGGCACCGACTACGCCGTGAGCGGCCTCACCGCGACCGGCACCGCCGGCCGCTACACCATCACGATTCCCGCCGGCTCCACCACCGCGTCGTTCACCGTCGATCCAATCGGCGACACCACGTTCGAGGGCGCCGAGACCGTGATCGCCACGATCTTCTCGGCGGTGACCAACAGCGTCAGCCTCACCCCGACCACGTCGTCGGCCACCGGCACGATCTACGACGACGGCTCGAGCAAGCCCGGCGGCGGCACCTACGACAGCGACATTCCGACGATTGCGATCGCCGTCTCCCCCACGGGCGTGTCCGAGGGCGACGGTTCCGAGACCGACGTCAAGACCTACACGGTCACGCTGTCGAACGCCTCGGCCACCGACACCACGATCGAGATCGACCTGACGGGCACCGCCACGCTCGGCACCGACTACGCCGTCAGCGGCCTCACCGCGACGGGCACCGCCGGCCGCTACACGATCACGATCCCCGCCGGGTCGACCACGGCGTCGTTCACCGTCGATCCCATCGGCGACACCACGTTCGAGGGCGCCGAGACCGTCATCGCCACGATCTTCTCGGCGGTCACCAACACCAGCGTCAGCCTCACGCCGTCGACGTCGTCGGCCACCGGCACGATCTACGACGACGGCTCGAGCAAGCCCGGCGGCGGCACCTACGACAGCGACATTCCGACGATCGCGATCGCCGTCTCCCCCACCGGCGTCTCCGAGGGCGATGCCGACGAGACCGACGTCATGACCTACACGGTCACGCTGTCGAACGCCTCGGCCTTCGCCACCACGATCACGATCGACCTGACGGGCACCGCCACGCTCGGCACCGACTACACCGTCAGCGGCCTCACCGCCACCGGCACCGCCGGCCGCTACACCGTCACGATCCCCGCCGGATCGACCACGGCGACGTTCACGGTCGACCCCGTCGGCGACACGACCTACGAGGGTCCGGAGACCGTCATCGCCACGATCTTCTCGGCGGTGACCAATAGCGCGAGCCTCACGCCGTCAACGTCGGCCGCCACCGGCACGATCTACGACGATGGCTCGCTCGTCGATCCGAACGACCCCACCGGCCCGACGTACAACGACGACCGCGTGCCGACCTCTGCCGACGCGACCGTCGGCGGCCACCAGGGCGAGTCGTACACGTTCACCGACTCGAATTTCGCGTTCAATACGCTGCCCGTGGCCGACCGTGACGCGGTGATCATCACCACGCTCCCGGCGCAGGGCACGCTCCAGTGGAAGAACGGCAGCGGCAACTGGGTGTCCGTGACCGCCGGCCAGGCGATCAGCTACGCCGACATCATGGCCGGCAAGCTGCGATTCACGCCCGCCGACGGCGCCGTGGCGACCGCCGATTACGCGCGGTTCAAGTTCCAGGTCCGCGATAATAGCGCGGCCCCCAACACCTCGGAGACCGAGAACGAGATCACGATCGACCTGCTCGACTACCGCGGCCCGATGAACAACGTGCCGCTCGAGCAGAATATCGACGAGGACGCCACCCTGGTCTTCACGGGCGCCACGGCGATCACGATCTCGTTCCTCGGCGAGGACACCGTCGACAACGACGTCGAAACGATCACCACCACCCTCTCCGTGACGATCGGCACGCTCACGCTCGGCAGCACCCCGGCGGGTGCGACGATCACCGGCAACGGCACGGCCTCGATCTCCATCACCGGCCTGCGGTCGAAGGTCAACGCCGCGCTCGACGGGCTCACCTTCCGCCCCGTTGCCAATGACAACAGCTGCCTCCCCGGCGGTGGTCACACGTATACGACGTTGACGGTCCAGACCGTCAACGTGCCGGCGCCTGGCGGCGTCCAATACGCCACCGACACCGACACCGTCGACATCTGCGTGGTGCCGGTCAACGACGCGCCGGTCGCGAGCGGCACGGCGTCGCTCGCCGCGATCGACGAAGACACCACGAACCCGCCGGGCGCAACGGTCGCCACTCTCTTCGGATCGAACTTCGACGATTCCACCGATGCGGTCACCGGTGGCTCGACCGCCGACACGCTCGCCGGCATCGCGATCGTCGGCTACACCGCCGACGCGGCGAAGGGCGTCTGGCAGTATTCGTCCAACGGCACGACCTGGACCACGCTGTCGAACGTGAGCGGCGACGCATCGGCCTTCGCGCTGAAGGCGACCGACTCGCTGCGATTCCTGCCGGCCAAGGATTACTTCGGCACGCCGCCGTCGCTCACCTGCCGCTTGATCGATTCGAGCACCACGGTGACCACGGCCGCCCCGGTCAACGTGTCGACCAACGGCGGCACCACCGCCGTCTCCGCGGCCACGGTCGTGCTCTCCACGACCGTCGATCCGGTCAACGATCCGCCGGAAGCCACGTTCAGCGCCGACCAGACGGCGACCGAAGATGGCTCGACCGTGACGGGCCAGCTGACGTCGACCGACGTCGACAACGCCCCGGGCACGGAGACCTATTCGCTCGACGCTGACGATCCGATCCCGGGGCTCACGATCAATCCGGACGGCTCGTTCTCCTTCGATCCGAAGGATCCGGCCTACCAGTACCTGGCCGTGGGCGAGACGCTCGAGATCGTCGTCCCCTACAAGGTCACCGACGCGGGCGGCGCTTCTGGCACCGGCTCGTTCAAGATCACCGTCACCGGTGTCGACGACCCGCAGCTCGGCATCACGCTGTCGAACTACGAGATCGCGGAAAACAACACCCAGGGGGTGGCGATCGGGGATCTCGACACCACCGACGCCGACGTGGCCGACACGTTCACCTACACGCTCGTGTCGGGTACGGGTGACACCGACAACGACCTCTTCGAGATCGTCGGCGGCGCGCTCAAGCTGAAGTCGACGACCCCGTCGTTCGACTTCGAGACGAAGACGACCTACACCGTCCGTGTCCGCTCGACCGTCGACGGCACCGGCCGCACGTTCACCACCCGCGAGGAAGCCCTCACGATCACGGTGCTCAACGTGCTCGAGAAGTTCGTCGTGGCCCTCGTCACCGACAGCGTTCGGCCCGACGTCGCGGCCACCCGCGCCGGCGACAAGGTGACGAACGTCGGCACGGTGACGCTCACGAGCACCGGCAACGAGACGATCGGCATCAGCCCGAATCCGGCCGCCACGAACGCCACCGTCGACCAGCGGATCGAGTACTCCGTCAACGGCAGCGCCTGGAGCACGAGCTTCTCGCCGCTGCAGGGCGTCAACACGCTCCGCGTCAGACAGGTCGACCCGCTCGGAGTCTTGGCGCCGTCGGAGGAGACCGAGTTCGTCTACACCTTCGACACGCTCGTCTCCACGCCGACCGTGAATCTCACCAACGACACCGGGCCGAGCTCCTCCGACAAGGTGACCAGCGACGGCCGGCTCACGATCGGCAGCGAGCCCGGTGCGCTCGTCGAATACTCCACCGACGGCGGCTCGAGCTGGAGCCCGACGTTCACCCCGGCCCTCGGCCTCAACAGCCTGCGGGTCCGCCAGACCGACGTGGCCAACAACTCCTCGGCGTCGACGCTCTTCGTCTTCACTTACGACACGTCGGCCGCGACGCCGACGCTCTCCCTGGTGAGCGACACGGGCGCGAGCGCCACTGACGGCTTCACCAAGACGGGCACGATCCGCGTCGCAGGAGCCGAGAGCGGGGCGAGGATCGAATACTCCGTGAACGGGGGCGAGAGCTGGGCCAGCACGTTCACCGCCGTCAACGGCCGCAACCAGGTCTGGGTCCGGCAGATCGACACCGCCGGCAACGTCTCGCCGGCCACGGTCCTCCCGAACCTCGACTTCGTGCTCGACAACGTGGCCGTCGCGCCGACCGTGCAGCTTGCAAACGACACGGGCGTGAGCAGCACCGACAGGATCACCAACGTGGGAACCGTCTCCGTGACGAATACGGAGACCGGTGCGCTCGTCCAGTACTCCCGCGATGGCCTGAACTGGTCGACGACGATGCCAGCGGCCGTCAGCGGCACCAATACCGTACGGGTGCGGCAGACCGACCTGGCCGGCAACCTCTCGACCGCGGCGGTGCTGACGTTCACCCTCGACACGACCGTGACCGCGCCGCGGGCCGTGCTCACGGCCGACACGGGTGTCAGCACGACCGACAGGATCACCAACGACGGTCGGCTCACGATCACGGGTCAGGAAACCGGGGCGACGCTCCACTACTCCTCCACCGGAACCGGCGGCTGGACCAATTCGTTCACGCCGGCACCGGGCGTCAACACGGTGTACGTGCGGCAGACCGACCGCGCCGGGAACGTGTCGGTGGCAAGCGCCGCGCTCACGTTCACGCTCGACACGACCGGGCCGACGATCTCGCAGGTGACGCTCCCGACCGCGGGCACCTACAAGGTCGGCGACACGCTCCGCATCAGCGTGAAGTTCAGCGAGGTCGTCCGCCTCGGAGGCACGGGCACGCCCTCCATCAGCCTGACGTTCGGATCGGTCGTCCGTCAGGCGACCTACCTGTCGGGCAACGGCACCGACACGCTCGTGTTCGCCTACCGGATCGTGGCCGGCGACGCCGCCCCGTCGGGGATCAGCTTCGGCAGCCTGATCAACCTCGGGGGCCGCACGCTCAGGGACACCGCGGGGAACAACGCAAGCCTGTCGTTCACGCTGCCGGGCAGCCTGCCGCTGATCGTGGTCTGACGACCCTTGGTCGACCGTCTTCCGATGCCTGCTACCGGCCACGGGCCGGCGGCAGCCGGAAGGCTTCGTGCACGCGGTCCATGTCGGCCGCGGCCGCGGCGGACAGCGACGTCTGCCAGAAGGGCTTTCCGGCCGCTTGCGGCTCAGGGTACGCGGGCTGCGGAAACCCGAGCGAAAGCACCGTCGACAGCCTTCTGGTGAAGGTCTCGCGGGTCTCGGCCGGCCACGAGCCGTCGCGGTCGATCGCCGCGACGAGCGGCCAGGCCAGCTGCCGGGCCGACTCGAAATCACCAGTGTTCTCGCCAGCGGCGGCCAGCGCCAGCAGAATCGCATGCTCCTTGGCCCCGAGCGTGTCGTCGCGGCGGACGGCCGCCAGCGCCTTGATCGCCTCGTCGAGCCGCTCCAGCGGCGCGACGGTCGCGGCCCGCACCTGCGCCGACGTGCCGAAGGGCCGCACGTTGAGTGCGTCACGGAACGGCCCCAGGAGCGAATCGACGTCGGTCGGCATGCCAGCCTGAGCGAAGGCCACCGTCGCCAGGCTTCGCGGCCAGCGAACCAGCGACGGCCTGCCGGGCACCAGCCCGCCGTAGCCCGCCTCCTGCCGCCAGCTCGGCACCCGCAGGTCGTGGTGGCAGGCCTGGCAGTCGTAGATCGAGAGCTCCGGCCAGGCCGCGGCCCGCGGGTTCGCCTCGGCGACCGCGGCATGATCGTGGACGATCGCCGCCGTCCGGCGCACGGCCACGAGCCCGCCGATCAGCGACCGATGCAGCTCGCCGGCGGCCTCGGTGTGGTAGCCCGCAGCCGCCGCAGCCCCCTGGACCTTCGGCGACTTCTCCCACACCCGCTTCCAATGCGGCCCCATCGCCGCGGCGAACGACTCCATCTCGAAGGCGGGCAGCGGCGGATGGCCCGCGGCATACATGGCGTGGGTCACGATCTTCCCCGAGGGCACGTCGCCCAGGTGGCAGCCGAGGCAGTTTTCCGCCTTGCGGACGGGATTCCGCAGGTCGTGCATGCCCAAGGCCTCCTTCTCGGCCGTGGGCAGAAACCGCCACCGCTTCTCCATGTGCGGCTCGAAGTAGCCCGAGCCGGCGCCGTGACAGGTCTCGCAGCTGATGCCGGCGTGGACGGCGTCGGTCTCCTCCTCGATCGCCGGCTCACCGGCCGGGTGGGTGTGGCAGGCGATGCAGGCGGCCGTCCGCGCCGCCGTGATGCCCAGCGACTGCTCCATCGCCCGCGTCCGCGGGTTGTCGGACGAGAGCGCGAGGTGCGCCCGGCTGTGGGCATCGTGACGCCAGGCCTTCGTCGTGGCCACGTCGACCCACTCGCTCTGCTCGCTGCGATGGCAGCGGACGCACAGCTCGGTGCCCTTGGCGGTGAATGCCGGCCCGGGGAGCGGGTTGTGCACCGGAGCCGGCGGCGCGGCGGCCGAGAGCGTGAGCTCCGGCAGCTGCTCGACGCTGCTGCGGGGCTCCTCGCCGCGGATGGCCCGGGGCCGTCCGCCCAGCCACCCACACAGCACCACGCCGGCCACGGCCACGATCAGGCCTCGATGCAGCGTTCGCAGGCCGCGGTCAGACATGAAACGATCCCGGAACACGGTGGCGGACACGGGCCGCGGCGGCCTGGCGGGGGTCATGGTACCTCGCCCCTCGTCCGATGGTAGCGGAGCGGATCGAAGGGGCCCGGGCTGTCCTGATCGGGCGGAAACCGCAGGCTCTCCCGCAGCCGATCGAGCGACCGGCGGGTTTCGGATGCCGGCACGGCCTGCGACTGAGAGCAATACCTCCACACGCCGACCTCGGCGGCGCCGCCGCTGCGGGCAGCCTCCATGGCGAGGTACGACTGCACGGCGGCGTCCCAGGTCCGCCATTCGGCCGGATCGGCGGCCACGATCGCGTCGAGCGTCGCGGGCGAGCGATCGAGCGCGACGACCGGCCGGGCGTCGATCTCGGCGGCGAGCCGCCCCGCCGCCCCGGCCAGCCCCTGGGCCTCGAGCACCACCCGCCGCAGCCGCTCCTGATCGGCCCGCGGCCAATCGGTGGCCAGCAGGCGGCGGAGGTCGCTCGCATGCCGCTCGACCTCGGCGGCCGTCGTGCCGGCCGTCACGGCGGGGCCCTCGAGCTCGGCCCGGAGCAGCCGCGCTGCCGCCGCATACCACGGCTGCCACGAGGGCTGCCCCGGCTGCGGGTTGCGCAGCGGCGGATCCTGCAGCGCCGTGCCGCTGTCGGGGCCGAGCGTGCGATGGCACGAGTAGCAGTCGAACTCCGCGAACTCCGGCCACCGCTGCCGTCCGCCCGCCTCGCCGGCGGCGCTGGCATGACGCGCGCGGGAGGCGAGCAGCGCGCCCACCGCCTCGAGCGCCACCGCCTGGCCCACCGCCCACGACCGCTCGGTGAAGTCGGCCGCCGATTCGGCCTTGTCCCGCGGGCTCCAATGCCGCGGCTCGAGCCGCTGGTAGGCGGCGAACTCGAAAAACAGCCGCGGGTGGCCCGCCGCGATCAGGTCGTGATGCACGTCGTGCCGCTCGTCGCCCACGTGGCACCGCACGCAGGTCCGCGCCCGGGCCGCCGGCGTGGAGAGGTCGCGGTAGCCGAGCGATTCGCGGGCCTCGGGGGAGAGCGACCTCCAGGCGGCGAGCGTGTGCAGCTGCTGCCAGTGGGTGGAGTCGCCGTGGCAGGAGGCGCAGCCCACGCCGTCGGCGAGCACCGCCTGTGGCAGCGGCTGCCGCGACACGTCCTGCATCGAGTGGCAGGCGAGGCACTGCTGGGCCCGGTGCGGCTCGCCGATGCCGAGCAGCCGGGCCATCCGCTTCGAGCGGTCGGAGTGCAGCACCTCGTAGGCCCGCGAGTGCTTGTCGTCGTCCGACCAGATCGTGGCGGCGAACGACTGCACGTCGTGGTTGCCGGCCCGCGGGCCGCCGTGACAGCTTCCCGTCGCGCACGACGACACGCCGATCGCCGCCGCCGCCCGGTCGGGCACCATGCCGGCGTAGGTTTCCGCGGCGTACGGATCGATGACGCAGGCCGGCGGCGGCAGGGCCGCGTCGGGCCCAGCCAGCACGACGGCCGACGGCGGCAGCGACTCGGCAGGAAACGGCTCGGGCAGGGGCTCGGCCGCGACAGCGGCCCCGGCGCAGAGCAGGGCCACCGACACGCCCGCCCGGCGCAGGATGCCCCGTGTTGTCGTCAGCGCCATCGTGAAGATCCCCCCTCCCCGAGAGATCTCGTCGACGCAACCGCGACGGCTGGTGGAGCGGCACGGCTGGCCGTGCGGCCACCGCGATATTCCGCGGGGTTTCCCAGCCGATCGACGCCCTCGCGAGGCCGCACCCTGACGCCTGCATGCGCCGCGGGTTTTGATGCCGGTTGTCGGGATTACTACATTCTTGGAGCCTGTGACGCCTGTATCGAGCCGCCTGCCGCGGCCGGCGGCCCGGTGGACCACGGCGATCGGCGCGGAGACTCCCTCGTGATCATCGGCGGCAAGACCTGGCCCAAGGACCTCCGCTGGATCGTCGGCATCTGCGCCGTCGCCGCGATGGCCGCGGCCTGCTACGTGGCGGAATGGTCCGCCGCGGGCCGGCTGCCGGGCGGCAGCAGCCGCACGGGTCTCGTGGCCGGGATCGCGGGCGGCCTGATCATCGTCTTCGAGCTTCTGCTCTGGCCCCGCAAGCGGGTGCGGTCGTGGCGGATCGGCTCGGCGCAGTCGTGGCTGCGGGCCCACGTCTGGCTCGGCCTGCTCGCCGTGCCGCTCGTGCTCATGCACGCGCGGCTGCTTTTCATCGGCGGCCTCCTCAACTGGGCGCTGATGACGCTCTTCCTGCTCGTGATCGCCAGCGGCATCTGGGGACTCGTGCTGCAGCAATACCTGCCGCGGGCCCTGCTCGAGCACGTGCCCGCCGAGACGATCTACGACCAGATCGACCGCGTGGCCGGCCAGCAGTGCGACGAGATCGAGAAGCTCGTCGACGCCCTCTGCGAGCGGGATCCCGCCGCCGGCGGCGACGGCCAAGGCGACCACGCCGCGGACGACGTCGACGACGACGAGCACGCGGTGGTCACCGGCTTCCGTTCGATGACCGGCATCCAGGGCAAGGTGGTCGAGACGCTCGCGGTCTACACGGCCATCCCCGGCACGCTGCCGATCCGCCGCCGCTTCTTCGCGGAGATCCGGCCCTACCTGCGAGAGGGCCGGCGGTCCGGCTCGCCGCTCGCCGCCCCGCACCAGGCAGCCGGCCTCTTCGCCTCGCTCAGGTCGGCGGCGCCCGCGGCGGCCGGTGATCTCATCGGGCGTCTCGAGCAGGCCTGCGACCAGCGGCGGCAGTTCGACCTGCAGTCGCGGCTGCACGACTGGCTGCACGGCTGGCTGCTCGTGCACGTGCCGCTGTCTGTCGCGCTGGGCGTGCTGCTGGCGATCCACGTGCCCGTCGCGCTCTGGTATTGGTGACCCATGGCCGAATCCCCCCCGCCGCCCGGCCGCACCACGTCCCGCGAGCACGTCTCGCGGATCGACCGCACCTACTTCCAGCGGCCCAGCCGGTTTCAGGTCACTCGCCGCTGGCTGATCGTCGCCGGCCTCGCCGCGGCGGTCGCCTGGTGCGGCTGGGCCGCCCTCGACGCCTCGTTGCACGTCGCACCGGGCCCGGTGCACGCCGCCCATGCGAAGTGGGAGAAGGATTGCTCCGCCTGCCACGTCCCCTTCTCGCCGATCAAGAACGACACCTGGCTCTCCACCGCCGCGACGCGTCACGTCATGGACGCCAAGTGCGAGTCGTGCCACCGCGGGCCTGCCCACCACCCGCTCCAAATGGCCGCCGAAGTTGGCTCCTGCGCTTCCTGCCATGCCGACCACCGCGGCCGCACGGCCGACATCTCGCGGGTCGCCGATCAGACCTGCACCGCCTGCCACGCCGACATCGCGGCCCACCGTCTGGCCGACGCCGGCCTCGAGCCCTCGCGGGTGTCGACGCCGATCACGCGGTTCGATGCGGAGCACCATCCGCCCTTCGCGTCGCTGGCGGCCGACCCCGGCCGGCTGAAATTCTCGCACGGCCGGCACATGCGGGCGGGCCTCTCCTTCGCCGACGCCGCCGCTCCCGATGCGGGCCGGGCCGGCGGCCGCGCGGGCCCCTGGACCTACGCGATGCTGCCCACGGGCGATCGGGGGCGATACCAGCCTGCCGGCAGCCGCGAGCAGGATCTCGTCCAGCTCGACTGCGGCTCGTGCCACGAGTTCGGGGCGTCGCTCGCCGCAGGCGACACCCGCACGGTGAGCGGCCGACTGGCGGCGGCCGCGCCCGGGGCCTACCCGCTGCCGGTCCACTTCGAGCGGCACTGCGCGGCCTGCCACACGCTGCCGGTCGAGGGCGTGGCCGACGGTGGCTCCGGCCTGGAGATCCCGCCGACCCGTCCCGACGCGGTCGTGCCGCACGGGCTCGACGCCACGGCGCTCGCCCGAGCCATCGAGTCGCGGTATCTCAAGGACGTGATCGCCGCCGAGGGGCGGCTCCTCGACGAGCAGCCGCGCCGGCCGCTGCCGACGGCCCGTGGCGGCGAGGCAAACGAGCAGCGGGTGCGGTCGCTCCTGCTGGAAAAGGTCGACGCGGCCGCGAGCTTCACCCGCGGCACCTGCGGCAAGTGCCACGACGTCCGTGACGCCGCGGTGCCCGATGCCGCCGGGCTGCTCACGGCCGGAGTGGGCGGCGGGCCCCGCTGGTTCGAGGTGCTGCCGACCGCCGTGCCCGACATCTGGCTCTCGAAGGCCCGGTTCAACCACCGCGCGCACCAGGCGTATTCCTGCCGGGAGTGCCATGCCGCGGCGTATGGCGACGAAGCCGGCCAGCCGTCCGTCGGCTCGCCGCTCGACAATTCGATCGTGATGATCGCCGGCCGCGATTCGTGCACCGCCTGCCATGCACCGGCGGGCTCCGACCCTCACACGGGCAAGCCGGTGGGCGGCGCGCGGTTCGACTGCGTCGAGTGCCACGGCTACCACGGCCTCGGGCCGCACGCCGCCCCCGCCGCGGCCGCGGTGACGCAGGCTGCCTTCGGGCGGTGAGGAGTGCCGGCATGCCGCAGCGGTCCACCTTGATGACGACACGGGCCATGTCGCTGGCGACAGCGTCGGCGGCCGTCATCGCGGCGGGGCTCTGGACGGCGTTCGGTGACGAGCCCGGGCCCATCGCTGCGGGCAGGCCCGCGGCGGTCGCCGGGACGGTGAGCGATGCAGAGACGACGTCGGCCGTTCGTCCCGTGCCGCTGCCACGGCCCGTGCTGGGCGCCGGGAGCTGCACGTCGTCGGGCTGCCACGCCGCGGCCGTGGAAGGGCATGCCGCCTGGCAGAGCAGCTACACCGTCTGGTCGACCCGCGATCGCCACACGCGGGCCCACCGGGTGCTGTTCGAGCCGCTGGCCGAGCGGATCGTGGCGGCGTTGGCCGTCCGCGATCCCGCGCAGCCCCCGGTGCCCGCCCACCAGCACACCGCCTGCATCGGCTGCCACGCCACCGGCCGCGGCCCCTTGGCCGCCGAAGGGGTGAGCTGCGAATCCTGCCACGGCCCCGCCGGCGACTGGCTCGTGCCCCACGCGCTGCCGGGCTGGCGGACGAAAGGCAACTCGCTGGGCATGGTCGATCTCGCCGATCCGTTCGCGGCGGCGCGGCAGTGCGCCGGCTGCCACGTGGGTGGCCCGCCCGCGGCGGACGGCAGCCTGCGCGAGGTGAGCCACGATCTCATCGCGGCCGGACATCCCCGCTTGGCCTTCGAACTGCGATCTTTCAAGCAGGCGGAGCCGCCCCACTGGCACGACCGATTCGCGGCCGCCACGCCAGGCGACGATCGTCCTGCGGACAACACCGCGGCGGCAGCGGCACGGCTCGACCCCCTCGACGAATGGTCGCTCGGCCGGGCGGGGGCGCTGCGGGCGTTTCTCGAACAGGCCGGCACGCAGGCGGCTGCGGCCCAGCGACAGGCCGCGGCACGATCACAGGCTGCCGGCGTGTGGCCCGAGTTCACCGCCTTCGACTGCTACGGCTGCCACCGCCCGGCCCTGCCGCCGCAGGATCGAGCCGCCGGGGCGTTGCCCCACGGCGGCCCGCTCGGCGTGCCGCGGCTCGAGCCCCTGCACTGGACGCTGCTCGATCTCGCCCTCCCCGCCGAGACCGCCGACACGCTCGGCCGATTCCGCGCCGACGGCGAGCGGCGCTGGTGGCAGCCTCCCGATGCCGAGGCGATCGAGGAATGCCTGGCGGCGATCGACGCGGCGCGGGCCCACCACCATCCTCCGTTCGCAGGCATGACCGCGGCCGCGGCGGCCGACCGCGTCGTCGCGGGCGTCGATCCCGCGCGGTGGGACGAGGCCGCGGCCGGCCTGGCGGCGCTCACGGCGATCGTCGACCGTGCCGCCGCGCGGGGCACGGCAGCCGCCACGCTCGCCCCGGCACGCGAGCGACTGGCCGTCATCCGCGGCCTGCTCGAATTCCCACAGTCCGTCGTTGACGGCAGGCGGGAACGCTATGACAGCCCGCGCGACTACGACGCAGGGCACGTCGCCGAAGCGATCAAGGCCGCCGCGGCCGCGCTTCGCGCGGTGCCCTGACACGGCGAGCCGCCGCTGACCGAGCCGGGGATCGCTCCGGCGCCGGCGGTTCAGACCGCGGCCTCGCGGCGGGCCGCGACGATCTTCAGCAGGTCTTGGCCGCTCATGCGGAAGGCCGCGTTGTGCGGACAGGCGTAGACGCAGCTGGGATCCTCGTCGGGCCCGACCAGGTCGCGGCACAGATCACAGGTGGTCGCCAGACGGCGGTCGCCCTCTCGGTGCATCGAGATGTTGCCGTAGGGGCAATTCGTCGAGCAGAGGCCGCAGCCGATGCAGTGGTCCTCGATCACGATCTCGACGGCGCCCGGATGATTCTCCCGCGGCTTGCGGTGGATGGCGTCCACCGGACAGCCGACGAGGCAGTAGGGATCGAGGCAGGAGCGGCAGGAGCTGGCCACGAGGAAGTTCTCGAACCGCAGCCCCTCGCGGATCAGCCGCGTGACGCCCTCGTGGGTGTCGGAGCAGGCCCGCGTGCACTCGTCGCACCGCGTGCAGCTCTCCAGGTCGAGCACGAGCAGCTTCTGTGCGCTGTAGAGGCCGTTTTCCAGGAAGCTGCCCAGCTCCTGGCCCGTCTCCGCGTCGCGATCGGCGTCCCGCTTGAGCAGCCGGCGGGCCTCCGCCACCAGCTCCGCCCGGGCGGCCGGAAACCGCCGCAGGAGCTCCCGGAAATCCTCGCCGCGGATGCGGACGAGTTCCACGTCGTCGAGCGCCGTGCAGCTGGCGGTGCGGCGGGCCCGCGTCGCTCCCGCCGCCGTCATCTCGTCGCCCAGATCGACGAGCCCCGTGATCAGGCCGACCTCGCCGAACGACCGGCCCGGCCCCAGATAATCGATGACCCGCTCCTGCGACCCCTGCCGCTGGCTCACCTTCACGAAGCCGAGCCGCACCTTGTAGAAATCTGCGGCCACGTCGCCCTGGGCGAAAACGATCTGGCCCTTCTCCACCCGCACGAGCTCGGCACGGTCCTTCAAGAGTTCGGCGCAGGCGCGGCGGTCGTCCTCCGAGAGCCCGCGAAACATGGAAAGCTGCCGCAGTTCCCGCTGCAGCGTGCGGCTGCGGTAGGCGTTGTCGAGGATCCGCCGCGAGGCCTCGGTCCGCTGCAGGACGTGGAGCACGTTCTTGTTGATCTCGAGCAGCTCCGTCTCCTCGAGCGCAAGGATCGTGGCCGACCGCGGGTAGTGGTTCAAGCACGACATCTCGCCGAAGATCACGTCGGCCGGCGTCATCTCGTCGACCCACTTGCCGTCGGTGAGCGTGAGCGACCGGCCGCCCCCCACGTGCACGCTCTCCCGCTTCTCCGCCCGCCTTCGAGGCGCCGACCGCGTGCCCTGCAGCCAGCCGGTGGCGGAGCGGACGAACGCCCGCCAGGGGCCCTCCTGCCCTGCGGCCCCGCCGCGGCCCCCGCCGATCGACACGCCCACGCGGCCGCTCACGATCAGGAACGCCGTCGAGGCATACTCCCCCTCGGTGCAGACGACCTCGCCCGGGCGGAATCTGCGCCGCTCGACCGATTGGGAGTTCCACTCGAGGAACTTGGTCGGCACGCCGGCGAAGATCGGATATCGCTTCAGATCGGCCGCGGAGATCCTGCCGCCCGCGGCGTCGCTGCCAGCGGCCTCCTCGACCGGTGTCTTGAACACGAGCGCCCCGGTGGGGCAGGTGATCATGCACTCGCCGCAGGAGACGCAGCTCGACTTCCCCATCGGGTCGTCGAGGTCGAAGCCGATGTGCGTGGCGTAGCCCTTGCCGCTGCGGCCGATGACGTAGTTTTCCTTGACGTCGGTGCAGGCCCGCACGCAGCGGTCGCAGAGGATGCACTGGTCGTGGTCGACGTCGATCCGCGGCGACGAATGGTCCTGGCCACGTTCCAGGGCCCGCGGGGCGAACCGCTGCCCGCCGACGAGCGGCCACTTGGCCGCGATCGCCGCCGGATCGGCCGCGGCGTCGGCCGCCTGCTCCAGCGCCCGGGCCTCGCGGGCGAGGTCGTCGAACCGCTCCGTCATCCGGCCCAGCTCGTTGGCGGGCAGCCGCGCCTTCCAGTCGGACGGCAGATGGTCGGTGGCCAGGAGGTTCACGAGCGTCCGCACGTTGGCGTCGACCCGCTTGCGGGCGGCCAGGTCGGGGGAGCGGATCGTCTGCACCTCCATCGTTTCCTCGACGCGGTGGTGGCAGGCCGGCAGCAGCTTCCGCTCCCGCTGCATGCTGCCCCGCTTCACCTTGGCGATCTCCACGCAGCAGACGCGGCAGACGCCGACCGGCTCGAGGTGCTCCTGGTGGCAGAGGACCGGGATCGGGTTGCCCGCCGGGTCGTCGGCATAGGCCTTGGTGGCGGCGTCGTAGATCGTGGTGGCCCGGGGGATCGGCCGGCCCTCGGCGTCGCGCTGGATCTTCCCCTGGGCGTCGGTGAGCGGCACCGCCTTGGGCACCGTCACCTCGCGGCCGTCGACCTTGATCGTGATCTGCTTCTCGAAGTCGGCCGCCGTGACCTTGTCCATGCGCACCAGCTGGCCGTCGATGTCGCGGGCAAAGAGGCCGTCCTCCTCGGGCAGGATGAGGCGGTCGTCCTCGTCGGCGGCGGCCCCGGTGCTCATGGGTTCCCCTTCCGCAGGTGCCTGCGGGCGTCGTCCTCGAAGAGCTGGAGCGCCGACTGCAGCGGCTTGGCGGCCACCATGCCCAGGCCGCAGATGCTCGTCATCTCCATGGCGCGGGTGAGCTCGTCGACGAGCACGTGCTGGCCGCGGAAGGCCGCGGCGTCGAGCCGGCCGGCGAGCATCTGCTCCCCCATCTCCACGATCTTCGCCGAGCCGATCCGGCAGGGCACGCACTTGCCGCACGACTCGTCGCGAAAGAACTGCGAGCAGTTGACCGCCTCCACGACCGCGTCGCGGGTGTCGTTGTAGACCACGAGCCCGGCGCCGATCGCGAGGCCGAGGTCGCGGAACCGCTGCAGGTCGAGCTGCAGGTCGAGGATGTCGAGGTGCGTGCCGCCGGTGGCGGCCACCTTCGCCACGAGGTCGGCGGGCGCCCGCTTGTCCCAGCCCCGCGGCAGCGCGGTCACGGGCAGCAGCCGCGGCAGGAATCCGCCCGATGGGCCCGACGGCGCGAAGGCCTTGAGCGTGCCGACCGTGCCGCCGCACAGGTCGTCGACGAGCTCGCGGAGCGTGATGCCGCTCGGCACCTCGTAGACGCCGGGCCGGACGAGGTCGCCGGAGATGGAGAAGAGCCGGCGGCCCTTGCAGCCGTTGACGCCCGACTCGGCGTACCATTGGCCGCCCTTGAGCGCGATCGCCGGCGCCCAGGCGAAGGTCTCCACGTTGCTGACGAGCGTGGGCTTATCGTAGAGCCCGTTGGTCTCCAGCTGGGGCGGCTTGTTCCGCGGCTGGCCGCGGCGGTCTTCCATCGCCTCGATGAGGGCGCTCTGCTCGCCGCAGATGTAGCCGCCGGGACTGGCGAAGACCTCCACGGGGAAGCTGCGGTCGGTGCCGAAGATCCGCGGTCCGCAGGCCCCGAGCGACTCGGCGCGGGCGATCTCCCGGCGCATGATCGCGATCTGCTCGGCGTATTCGTGGCGGATGTAGATCCAGCCGCGGGTGGCGCCGGTGAGCACGCCGGCGAGGATCACGCCCTCGAGCACGAGGTGCGGGTGCCGCGTGAGCAGTTCGCGGTCCTTGAACGTGCCCGGCTCGCTCTCGTCGGCGTTGCAGACGATGTACTTGGCGTCGCCCTTGGCCTTGCAGACGTCGCTCCACTTCTGGTGGGCCGGCACGCCCGCGCCCCCCATGCCGCGGAGGTCGGCGGTTTTGAGCTGGTCGATCAGGCCCTGCCGGTCGCCCGACGCCACGAGCCCGCGGACGGCGTCGTAGCCGGGAGCGGACTGATAGGGATCGATCCACCACGGCCGGTTGGAGTGGGGCTCGTAGGCACTGTCGGCGTCGGCCGCAGGCTGCCGGCCCGCGGCGGAGTCGCGGGCGACCTGCGCCAGCTGCTCGGCCGACCGGGCGGCGTAGAACTCGTCGTTGACCAGCGCCGCCACGGGGCGATCGCAGCGGCCGAGGCACGAAACGTAGCGGACGCTCGCGCGGCCGGCGGCGACGTCGGCGGCGAGCAGCCGTTCGACGTCGGCCTTGAGCCTCGCGCAGCCGCCCTGGTGGCAGGCCATGTCGTGACAGACGCGGACCTCGACGGCGGGCGGCGGCTCGAGCTTGAAGTGCGGGAAGAAGCTGGCCACCTCCTGCAGCCGGTAGAGCGGCGTGCCGGTCCGCTCGGCGAGCTTCCGCAGCTCCGCTTCGGGCAGGTAGCGGTGCCGGTGCTGGATGTGGTGGAGTTCCTGGACGATCATGGCGAGCTTGCCAGCGGAGGCGTTCGGCTGTCCTGCCGGCACTCACGTCCGGGATGCGTAGCGTACCTTTCGGATTTCAACGCCTGCAACGCGCGGCTTCAGACCGTCACCGCGGCGGTGCCGATGACGGCATCACGAAAGGCTGCGAAGCAATGCCACGCACGGCGGCTTTCCGGCCATGAGGTTCGGGCCCGACTTCACCAGGGGCGCCACGGGGCTCCCACACACCCCCGTCTTCATGCGATCCTGTCGTGGCACGTACGACCAGCGGGCCGTCAGCCTTGGTGCCTCAGCGGGCGACTTCATTCGCGCGACGCCCGGGCGGGGGGGCGAATGTGGCGGCGTCTGTCCTCGAGGCATTTTCCTCGGTGGACGGCTGGGCCTTGCTCACGCACGCGGGATCGGGCGACTGAGGCAGCGAGGCCACCCACTCCAGCAATCGCTTTCTCATTCGCGTGACGGTGCCGACGTTCTCCTTGCTGACATCGTTTCGCTCAGCCCGGTCCATCGTCAGATCGTACAGTTCGATGCGACCGGCTTGACCGTCAGCATATAGCTTCCACCTGCCCTCGCGCATCGACCACTGGCACCAGTTGTCTGTGCCTCTCCCCACGCCCGCAGCGATCCACAACAGCGGCTTGGTGCGATGCACGGTGTGTCCGAGAAGGGCCTGCAGCAGGTTCTCGCCGTCGCCCATGTAATCGTCGGGCACCTTCACGCCTGCCACTGCGCACAGCGTGGGAAGCAGATCAATCGCGCTGAAGACGGTGGTGTCGTCCCGCAGGCCCGCGGGCACGCGGCCTGGCCAGCGCACGATGAACGGCACCCGCACGCCGCCTTCAAAAAGAGATGCTTTACGCCCCCGCAGCCCACCGGTGGAACCGACGCTGTAGGAGACGTCGAATCCCTTCTTGATGTTGCCGTCCTCGGGCGTGGGGGCATGGGAATCACCTGAATACGCCGTGCCAGCGGGTCCGTTGTCGCTCGAGAACATCACGAGGGTGTTCTGCTCGAGGCCGGATTGTTTGAGCGCATCCAGGATCAGGCCGACCTCATTGTCGGCATCCCGCAGCGTGGCCGCATAGACCTGCCGCCGCGGATCGAGGTGTTTGCAGGCATCCATGGAATCCTGAGTGGGGAAGTGCCTCGCATGCGTCTCATGCAGCCACACGTTGAGGAAAAATGGCTGTTTGTCCTTCATGCGTTCAATGGCCCGCGCGCCTTCGACGCCGATTCCCCGCTGGTTCACCTTGGGCCCGGGGCCGTGATAGACCCGTGTCTCATCGAAGCCGTAGTCTGCCATTGTCGGCCCGTCCGGCATGCGCGGCGCACCCTCGCCGAGATGCCATTTGCCGATGTGCGCAGTGTGGTATCCGGCGGTCTTGAGATACCGCGGCAGCATCGGCGCACGCGGATCGAGCCAATCCGCCTGCTTGTTCCCGCGGTTGTGGGCCGCATCCGCGTGCAGCGCGGTGCGAATGCTGTAACGGCTCGGGTATCGCCCGGTCATCGCCGCCGCGCGACTCGGAGAGCAGACCGGGCTGAGCACGTTGAACTGCAGGAAGTCGATGCCCTCCGCGGCGAGCCGATCGATGCGCGGCGTCTTCAGCCACGACTCCGCGCCATGACACGATACGTCACCCCACCCGAGGTCATCCGCAAAAATGAAGACGATATTTGGACTCGGCGCGTCGGCCGCTCGCACGGATGTGCGTGAAGCGACCGCTGCGAACACAAGGCCAGCCATCAGGGCGAGGGTCGTTTTCATGCAGCCGTGCGTCGCCGGACATGGTGCCGTCGCAGGGGGCGGGGCTACCTCAACGGCCATCATGCGGGCGGGCGGCGGGAGCCGCAGTGATGCTCTGCCACGTTGGCCCGACGGCCACGTCGCCAAATTCGATCCGGCCGCGGCTCACGCATTCCAGCGACAATTGATCGAGGCACACATCCGTACTGACCTCGTGGCTGACCAAGGACCATTCGGCCGGTTCTTTCGAGCCGGCCAGACGATCGGCCGCGAGCACTCGTACCAGAACCTGCTCAGGCTTGACCCTGCCCGCCACGATCTTGGCGACCACCGCATATGCGTGACCGTGCACCTGGGGCAGCGACACTCGCGTGAGCGTGTCGGCGACCCGGACCATGGCCACGTCTTCCCGGCGCAGCGCGACTTGAATCAAGGCTCCCTGATCGATCTCATCCTGCGGCGCCAGGCCCCGCTTCCGCAAAACGACCATCGCGCGATGCTCGTCCTTGCGCACGCTCGCCCCGCGGCGGACGAAAAACCGCACATACCACACTCCGTCCTGCGACAGATCGATCGGCGTCTCGAGCTGCCGGTGCGCAGCCGAACGCCGCTGATCGGCGTCGTCACCGGATCCGTCGTGGAGCACCGCACGCGAGCCCTCGCCCGTCAAGCCGGGCGAGACCAGCCGAAGCTCACCCTGCCTGGATCGCCAGGGCTCGGCCCAGCCGCTGCCGGACTGCATCCCGTCGATGCGATCGCCGTCGCTCCTGAAATCATCGACGACCGCCGGCTGAACCGCGACCGCCCTCGACGCGTCATCTTCCGCAGAACGCCCTACGAGATGCACGTCGAGCGGGATGTCCGTCGCACCAGCAACTCCATCCGTGTGGTACCGCCTACCCACACCTGCCTCGATCAGTTCGTGCCGTACCGGCTGCGAGCCGTCGCCGGTTGACCGTCGCACAACGCCTTCCGCCACATGAACTTCTTCGGCGTCGGCGCCGATGACGGCGGCATACAGCGTGCCGATGTTCCTGAAGACCGAGTGCGGCGTCACGATTTCGATCGACTCGCACGTCTGATCGCCCCGAAACGTAAACGTGCCTCGATCGATCGCCATCGCCGTCCGTGAACGGATAGTGAACCGCGATGGACCCTCCAGCAGGACGCGGGCACCACCGTCAAACTGCACGATGACTCTCCCCGCCGTGACGGTATACGGACCGGTCGTGAGCCTCTTGCCCGCGACGATACTTTTGCCATCGAGAGCCGTATCGCGGGTGGCTGAAGCGACCGTGGCCACGTAGCTGGGAAGCAGCTCCTGTGCCGGGGTGCGTTCGGACGCGAGGCGTTCGGGCGAACCGCCATGCGGGCTCCCCAGCGAGAGAAACCACGCCAGCACAAGCGACGCAGCCGTAAGTGACACGCCGATCACACTCCACGATGGCCGCCAGCGACGCACAGGCACAGGCGCTGACCGCGACGCCTTGAATGCCAGCGCCGCATGCATATCGAGGTAGCGCACGTAGAACCGGCGGGCATCGACGTCGCACGCCAGCAACTTCGCCAAGGCGACGACCTCATCCTCACGGATCGTGGCGTCCACGACCGCTGAAAGCAGCGAATGAAGGCGGTCTCTGTCGTCTCGATTCATGCATGATCCCCCAGCACCACGGAGCGGCTGATGCAGTCAAAGAGCAACCGCCGAACCCGCTCCAGATTGCGAAACAGCGTGCGGCGGCTCTGGGAGAATGTCTCGGCGAGTTGCTCCGTCGAGGCACGGTCCACATACCGCGATTGGATCAGCCTGCGATCCAGGTCGGGGAGCTTCTCGAGGCACCTGTCCAGAGCGACAAGTCGCTCGGCAAGCACGGGTTCCTGCTCCTCCCGAGTTTCCGCCAGCAACCCCAGCACGTCGGCAGGCAAATGGACGACTCGTCGAGGCCGCTGCTGCTCGTGGAACTTCAGCACTTTCAGATAGGCGAATCGGCATGCCCACGGCAGAAACGGCCGAGACCTGTCGTATTCGCTGAACCTGCGGGAGATCGAGATGCACACCTCCTGCAAAACGTCTTTCGAGTCTTCCTCGTTGGGAAGGAGCGTGAAGATGTAACGCCGCAAATTGTCGTAGTTGGCCGTGATCAGGCCCAAAAACAGCTCGTTGTCGGGATCATGCGACTTCGACACGAGAAACCTGCATCCGAGAGCGATGGCTACGGCGGTCGACGGGCGGTCGACCGAGGCACTCTATCTTCCGACTGCCGGACGGTTTGTGCCATGAGCGAGACAACCTTGCCGTAATCACAGCCCCTGGACCCGGCAGCGCGGTCCGGACCAAGCCCGCAGCCCCACCATAGCCATTCCGGTGACCGGCCCTCAAAAAGGTCCGGACGTCCCGGGAAAGGCCCGTTTGCCTGCCCCCGTCTCCGGCCGCAAAAGTCCGGCATGGCACTTTCGTCTGTCGAGTCGGAATGTACGGGGGTGGGGGCCGTGACGCCACGCCATCATCTCCATCATCCCGATCTCGGGCAGGCATGAGCCGTTCAAGAAACGCGCTAGGAGGCGACATGAACGACGAACCGGTTATTCAGGCACGATCCAGGGGCTTCACGCTGGTCGAACTGCTGGTGGTGATCGCGATCATCGGTGTCTTGGTAGGCCTGCTCCTGCCTGCCGTGCAGTCAGCCCGCGAGTCGGCCCGGCGGTCGACCTGCAACAACAACATGAAGCAGATCGGGATCGCGCTGCACAACTATCACGATGCCAAGGGCGAGCTGCCTGCCGGTGAACTGTGGACCTACGGCTATGCGGGCGCGACGCCTAACTTTCCCGACGGCACGCCGTTCCCGACGGATCCGCCGAACCGCCACCGGGGCACCATGCAGGTATTCATCCTGCCATTCATCGAACAGGAGGCGCTCTACACTCCGCTCGATTTTCGACCCTCCGCAGGAAATATCTACCAGCAGTCGATCGGCGGCACCCAACTGCGCCAGTTCATCATCAGCACATTTCAGTGTCCGAGCGACAGAACCGGCTTGGTCCCCACCTCTACCGACGTCAACGGCAGCGCGCGGGGCAACGCGTATTGCAGCTACTACGGTCACGCGGGCAATCCCGGCAACAGTCCGGGCAACACGAACAGCCCCTGCACGAATTCGTACTACACCACCTACCGGCCGTTCACGGGGAACGGCGGTTTCTTCAATGCTTCGGCCGGCACTGGCACCCGTGTCAATCCGGTCGGGGTCTTCGCCCGCGACGGCAACAACTTCAAATGCAAGTTCAGAAACGTCAGCGACGGCCTCAGCCAGACGATCATGGCGGGCGAGGCCCGCTCCGCATGCTCCTTCTATGCAGAGCTCGGCTGGGCACGGACCGACAACCTCAACGGTCTCTCGAGCGCTTTTTATCCCCTCAACTCCGATTCCTGCACGGAAGGCCCCGACGATGCGACCGCCTATGCCAAGGCCCAGGCGGCAGGCCTCGACGGGTGTGCCTCGAAATACAACTATGCAACGCAGTGGGCCTTCAAGAGCAAGCATCCCGGTATCGTCACGCTGCTGATGTGCGATGGATCGGTGATTTCAGCCTCGGAGAACTGCGATCAATTCACGCTGGCCCGGATGGGATGTCGGGCGGATGGGCGACCGACGGGATCGCTCTGAGATGGCACCCATGGGCATGTCACTTGGGGCACGGCGTGCAGTCGACCGTGTCGGTCTCGCGGTGCTGGCGATGCTGCTGACGCTGCATGCCGGCTGCGGCTACCGCAGGCCGTCTCTCATGGCGGTGGAGGCCGCCATGACGCTGGCGGGCGAGCCGGTCGGGGGAGCGGAGGTGATGCTCGTGCCGCTGGGGCCGGGCCGACCCGTCCGAGGCATCAGCGACGAGTCTGGGCGGATTACCTTCTCGACCTATGGCTCTGCCGACGGCGTCCCCAAAGGCAGCTACAAGGCGGTGGTGTCGAAGCTCGAAATGACGACAAAGGCCGCTCGGAAGCTGGAGGCGCTGCAGGCGAAGCGGCCTTCGTCGGGCGAGGATGACGCCCCTCAGCCGATGCTGGAAACGGTCGACGCGGACTTTCGCAACCTCCTCCCGGCGCGTTACGCAAGTGTCGAAACGACACCACTCACCGTGGTCATCGACGGCACGACTCGACGCGTCACGCTTGAGCTCGAGCCCGAGGCATCATCGAAGTAACGGGGTCGGCAACTTCCGGTGCCGTTTCCGGTGCGGTCGAACGCCGACGATGCTCGGGCGTGCGTGCTGGCAGCGAACGCCGCGATGCTCCACCCGAGATCCGGTTTTGCGGAGTGTCGAGGCGGGGGACCGGCTGAACTGCCCCCGTCCACGAGCCCCTTCCACGAGCCCCGTCCACGAGCCGCCTTCGCGGCGATGCGCCGCGGGCCGCGATCCCGCCTCGTGCGGGGCTACCGCCACTCGTCGATCAGGTTGGCGACCAGCGCCGTCCAGCCGGTCTGATGGCTCGCCCCCAGGCCGGCTCCGGTGTCGCCGTGGAAGTATTCGTAAAAGAGCAGTTCGTCCTTCCACAGCGGATCGTCGGCCAACCTCCCCATGCCGCCCCACACGGGCCGGCGGCCGCTCGCGTCCTCGAGAAAGATGCCCGTCAGCCGCCGCGCGATGTCACGCGCCATCTCCACGAGCGTGATCGGCCGGCCCGCAGACGCCGGCGTCTCCAGCCGCAGCCCCGGGCCGAACGCCGTGCCCAGCCGCCGCAGCGACTCCACGAGCAAGAAGCTCGTCGGAAACCAGATCGGGCCCCGCCAGTTGGAGTTGCCCCCCTTGAGCTTCGTCGCCGACTCCGCCGGCTCGTAGCCGACGACCCGCCCGTCGAACTCGAAGGGGTGCTCCTCGTGGTGCTTCGAGAGCGAGCGGATGCCGCAGGGGGAGAGGAACTCGGCCGCGTCGTGCAGCCGGCCGAGCATGCGGCTGAGCTGGTCGACGTTCACGATCGTGAGCAGGTGCGTGGTCGTGCCGTCGGCCGCCGGCACCTGGTGGATCACCTCGGCCACCATGTCGCTGCGGTTCGCCATGAACCAGTGCAGGTTGCGGCTGAACTCCTTGAACGGTGCGATCCAGTCGGCCTCCAGCCGCTCCACCGCGAACAGCGGGATCAGCCCCACGAGCGACCGCACGCGGAACTTCTTGTAGCGGCCGTCGGGATACCGCAGCACGTCGTAGAAGAAGCCGTCGGCCTCGTCGAAGAGGGCGTAGTCGCGGCGGCCCATGTGCTTCATCGCATGGGCGATGTAGGCGTAGTGCTGCAGGAACTTCGAGGCGAGCCCCTCGTAGACCGGGTTCTCGCGGGCGAGTTCCAACGAGATCCGCAGCATCGTCAGGCAGAACATCCCCATCCAGCCCGTGGCGTCAGACTGCTCGAGCGTCGTGCCGTCGGTGGCCCGCTCGCTGCGGTCGAAGACGCTGATGTTGTCGAGGCCGAGGAAGCCCCCCTCGAAGACGTTGTTGCCCTCGCGGTCGACCTTGTTGACCCAGCTGGTGAAGTTGAGCAGCAGCTTGTGGTAGCACCGCTCCAGCCAGTCGCGGTCGTCCCGGCCGTGCCGCCGCTTCTCCATGTTGTAGACCCGCCACACGGCCCAGGCGTGCACGGGCGGATTCAGGTCGCTGAACTCCCACTCGTAGGCCGGCAGCTGGCCGCTGGGATGCTGGAACTGCTCGAAGAGCAACAGCCAGAGCTGGTCCTTGGCGAACTGCGGATCGACCAGCGCCAGCGGCACGCAGTGGAATGCCAGGTCCCAGGCGGCGAACCAGGGATACTCCCACTTGTCGGGCATGCTCATCACGCGGAGCGAGTTGAGGTGCCGCCAGTGCTGGTTGCGGATCGTGCGGCGGCCGGCCGGCGGGGGCAGGTCGGGGTTGTCGCCGTCGAGCCACTTCTCCACGTCGAAGATGTAGCTCTGCTTCGACCAGAGCAGGCCGGCGATCGCCCGCCGCTGCACGAGCCGTTCGTCGGCGGTGGCGTCGCGCGGGGCGACCGATGCGTGGAACAGGTCGGCCTCGGCGCGGCGGGCGTCGAGCGTGGCGTCGACGACCGCGGCCAGGCTGCCGCCGCCCTGCGGCAGGGCGGTGGCGGGCGGGCGGGCGGTGAAGAGCAGGTGCATCACGGCCGAGCCGCCCGGCGGCACGATCCACTGCCGGTGGATGCAGATCTTCGTCCCGCGGCCCGCCGGATTCACGGCGGCCTCGTCCCCCTCGCAGAGCAGCCGATGGAAGGCGTCCTTCGTGTGGGGCGAGCGGCTCGTGTGGCCGGGCCCGTAGACCAGCGGGCCGTTGGTCTCGTTGTCGGTCGCGAGGATGCGGCCCCCCGGCGCGGCCTCCGCGATGAGCCACCGAGGCCCGAGCCGGTAGCCGGCGGGCATCCGCGGGTCGAGCTCGAGGTCGGCGTCGTCGGCATGGAGGCAGAGCGTGCCGGGCGGACCTTGCACCGCATGGCAGACCGGCTGCCGGCCCGGCACCCGGCCCCACGACCACGTGTTGCGGAACCAGAGCGTGGGCAGGACGTGCAGAGGAGCCGCGTCGGGGCCGCGATTGACGGCGGTGATCCGGATCGCCAGTTCCTCCTCGGTCGCCTTCCCGTATTCGATCAGGATGTCGAACCAGCGGCCGTCGTCGAAGACGCCGGTGTCGAGCAGCTCGTATTCCGGCCCCTGCCCCTCCCGGCGGCGGTTCTCCTCCACCAGGTCCCGGTAGGGAAACGGCCGCTGGGGATACCGGTAGCGAAGGCTCATGAAGGAGTGGGTCGGCGTGTTGTCGACGTGGAAATAGCACTCCTTCACGTCCTCGCCGTGGTTGCCGTCCAGGGGAGTCAGGCCGAACAATCGCTCCTTGAGGTGCGTATCCACACCGTTCCAGAAGGTCGGCGCGAAGCAGAGCAGCTGGAATCGGTCGCAGATGCCTGCGATCCCGTCCTCCCCCCAGCGGTAGGCCTTGGCACGGGCATGGTCGTAGGGCAGAGACCGCCAGGCGTCGCCGTCGGCCGAGTAGTCCTCACGGACGGTGCCCCAGGAGCGGTCGGAGAGGTAGGGGCCCCACCGCCGCCAGCTGCCGGCGTCGTCGGTCACCTGCCGCAGCCGGTCGAGCTCTGGATTCGGGGCGGAGGGCATGGAGTCGCCGGTCGCGAGGGATGGTCGTGCCCAGAATGATAGTTGCGCAGGATGGACCGCGAAAACAGGCGGAGCCCGCTGCTGGCTTCCGATGCAACCCGGGGGTAGCGTCGAAAAAGTCCATGGGAGCGGTGCGTCGATGATCGGCTGGTTCGGCAAACAGCGGCTGTTCCGGCGGCGGCCGGCAGTCTCGTCCCGGCTGGCGATGGGGCAGAGCCTCGACCGTGGTGTCGAGCGGCTCGAGGGCCGGGCCATGATGGCCCAGCTCACGGTGGCCGACGTCGAGACGCTGCTCGACCGCGCCAGCGCCGCCACGCCCAGCACCAACGCCATCATCGCGGTCGTCGACCGCACCGGCGCGATCCTCGGCGTGCGGACGGAGTCGGACTTCGCGGCACTGTCGGCGACGGACCTCGCCTTCGCGATCGACGGCGCGGTGGCCAAGGCCCGCACCGGGGCCTTCTTCTCCAACGGTCAGGCGATCCTCACGTCGCGCACCGTCAGCCACATCAGCCAGAGCACGATCACGCAGCGGGAGATGCAGTCCAACCCGGCCAGCGGCGACCCGACCACGCTCGGCCCCGGCTACGTCGCGCCCGTGAGCGTGGGCGGCGAATTCCCCCCGGGCATCCTCCGCCAGCCGCTCGTCGATCTGTTCGCGATCGAGCACACCAACCGCGTGAGCGTGGTCACCGGGGTCGGCGGCACCGAGGTGATCAACCGCGACTCCTATGGAGAACAGTCGGGCGAGGCCCCGGGCACGGTGTCGCGGGGCATCGCCACGCTTCCCGGCGGCCTGGGCATCTACAGTGCCGGCACCAACGAGCTGATCGGCGGCATCGGCGTCTTCTTCCCCGGCCAGCCGGGTTCGCCGCAGTTCGGCACGGCGACCTACGAGCAGGGGTTCGTCGCCAGCCCGAGCCAGACGCGCACCGATCGGCTCAACGCGCCGCGGGCGCTCGAGTCGGAGGTGATCGCACTCAAGACGCTGCTGCCGCTGGCCATCCCCGGCACCCGCACGCCGCTGGTGATCCCGACGGGCGGCAATCCCTTCCTGGCGATCACGCTCACTCCGAAGCTGATCCTCGACCGCGCGGGCGGCCTCGCCGTGCCGCTGGCCGCGCCGCTGTCTCCCGCCCAGGCCCAGGCGCTCGTGGATCGGGTGAACGCCGCGGCCCGCATCAACCTGGGGGGCATCGCCCTGCAAAGCTTCGGCCCGCAGGCCGGGCCCCTCGGTGTGCAGACGCTCTTCAGGCTGATCGCGGCCTACGGGTCCGGAGCCGTCAACGGCACCGACCAGCAGGTGCTCCCGGGCGGCGACACGATCCTGCCGGGGCAGGCCCAGGCCGACGGCTGGCTCGTGCCGGCGACCGGCAGCGCGTTTCCCGGCGGTCTGACCGCCGCCCAGGTGACGCAGCTCATCAACCAGGGCATCGCGCAGGCGACGAAGACCCGGGCGCAAATCCGAGTGCAGCCCACGTTCGCGAAGATGGTCCTGGCGGTCGCCGACCAGGACGGCACGCTGCTGGGCGTCTACCGGATGCCCGACGCCACCGTCTTCTCGATCGACGTCGCGATCGCCAAGTCGCGAAACACCGCCTACTACGCCTCCGCGAACCTCCAGCCG
>JBIJCD010000131.1:0-8475 GCA_044344895.1 Pirellulales bacterium
TCGTGGTCGAGCACGAGCAGCCAGTCGCGGGCCGCCGCCTCCGCCAAAAGCCACCGCTTCGAGAGCATCGTCGTGTAGGGCTCCACGTCGTATGCCAGGCTGGAGGCCGCGGCCACGTGATGCACGGTCGGCATCACGTCGGGCACGAAGACCACCGTGCGGCCGCGGTCGTCGGTAAAGAGCACCGCCTGCTGCCCCCACGTGTGGCCCGGCACCAAGAAGACGCAGATGCCGGGCAGCACCTCCGTGAGCCGGGATTCGAGCGGTGTCGCCGGCAGGGCGTCGCGGCCGGGCACGAGCCCCGGCGGAAACGGCGGCGGCGACTCGACGAGCCGCAGCCGCGGCGCGATCGGCTCGAGGTTTTCCCGGAGATAGGTCCGCGTCATCACGGAGGAATTGGCGACCGCGTCGTGCCACTCGCGGGCCTGCACCACGATCTCGGCGTCGCCGAACGAGCGCACGACGCCCTGCCCGGTCGTCGGGGCTGTCCAGTGCGGCGGCTCGCCTGCTCTGGCGAGCCGCGTCAGGCCGCCCGCATGGTCGAAGTGCAGGTGCGTGACGATCGCGTGCCGCACGTCGGCGGGCGATGCGACCTCGGCCACCGCGTCGAGCACCGTCCGATCGGTGAGGCCGTAGATGTCCCGCAGCTTCGCGTCGAACGTGCCGCCGCTTCCCGCCTCGACGAGCACCCGGCCGCCGTCGGGGGCGTCGAGCAGGAGGCAGTTGTGGGCCACGACGATCCGGTGCCGGTCGTCGGCCGTCACCTCGCGGCCCCAGACCACGCGGGGCACGATGCCGAACATCGCGCCGCCGTCGAGCGCGAGCGGGCCGGCCTGCAACAGCCGCCACGGATGCCTGGCCGCAAACGGAAGGTCGGCTGGCATGTCGTCTTCCTTCGGCTTTTCCTGGGCGGGCCGCCGGGGAAGAATACCGCAGCCCTGGAGATCCATCATGTACGAGCCCGGCCGCTCCGATCCCGTGAGGCAGCCGGCGTCTCGCCCTCCGGTCCGCTGGGAGCTCGATGCCGATCGCGTCATGCGGGTCTGGTTCGACGCGCCGGACAGATCGGTCAACACGCTGTCGGCGGCCACGTGGGACGGCCTCGAGGCGGCGGTCCGTGAGATCGAGGCCGTGCGGCCGGCCGGCGTCGTCTTCGCCTCGGCCAAGCCACGCTCGTTCATCGCCGGGGCCGATCTCTTCGAACTCCGGTCGCTCACGGACGAGCAGCTCGACGACCACCTCGCCCGCGGCCAGCGGATCCTCGACCGGATCGCGGCGCTGCCGATGCCGACCGTGGCGGCGATCAACGGCGACGCGCTCGGCGGCGGCCTCGAGGTGCCGCTCGCCTGCCGGTTCCGCGTGGCTGCCGACGATCCGGGCATCAAGCTCGGGCTGCCCGAGACCACGCTCGGCCTCGTGCCTGGCTGGGGTGGCACGATCCGGCTGCCACGGCTGGTGGGGCTCGGGCCGGCGCTCGCGCTCCTGCTGCCGGGCAAGCCGATCCCGCCGCGGGAAGCGGTGGAAATCGGGCTCGTCGACGGGCTCGTGCCACGGGACGGACTCGATGCGGCAGCGACGCGGCTCGCCCTCGCTGCCCCCGCCGCGCGCGAGCGAGACCGAGACGGTGATCAGGATGCGCGGCGGGCGGTGTTCACGAAATGGCGCGACGAGATCCGCCTTCGCTCCGGTGACCACCTGCCGGCCCCTCTGCGGCTCATCGACATCGTGGAGATGGGGTACGAGCGCGGTGTCGACGCAGGTGCGGTCGCCGAGCGGCGCGGCCTCGTCGAGCTGCGGCGGACGGCCGCCACACAAAACATGCTGCGGCTCTTCTTCCTGCGGACGGCCGCGAAGAAGGCGGCCGCGACCACGGCTGGAGGCAAGCCCATGCCGGTGCAGCGGGCCGTGGTCATCGGCGGCGGCACCATGGGGGCGGGCATCGCGGTAGCGCTGGCGGCCGCGGGCGTGCAGGTGCACGTGGTCGAGGCGGACGCTGGCGCGGCTGCCGCCGCGGCGGCACGGCTCGCCGGACACGGAGAAAAGTCAGCGGTGTCGGTGACTACCGACTGGGGGCCGGTCGTCGACTCGGATCTCGTCGTCGAGGCGGTCGTCGAGGACCTCGCGGCCAAGCTCGACGTCTTCCGGCGGCTCGACCGGTCGGCCCGCCCCGACGCCGTGCTCGCGAGCAACACGAGCTCCCTGAGCATCGCGACGCTCGCGGCGGCGGTGCGCGACCCTGGCCGTGTGATCGGCCTGCATTTTTTCAATCCGGTGGCGAAGATGCCGCTCGTCGAGGTCGTAGTGCCGCCGCAGGCCACGGCCGACGCGGTCGCCACCGGCGTGGCCGTGGCGACGTTCGTGGGCAAGACGCCGATCCTCTGCCGCGACGCTCCCGGCTTCATCGTCAACCGCGTGCTCTTTCCGTACCTGCGAGCGGCGCTGCTCCTGGCCGAGTCGGGAGCCGACGTGCCGGCGGTGGACGCGGCCGTCAGGGCGTGGGGCATGCCGATGGGGCCCTTCGCCCTGATCGACGAGATCGGCCTCGACGTGACGCTCCTCATCTTCCGTTCGCTCGAGCAGTCACTCGGGCCGCGGCTCGCGCCGCCGCCGCTGGTGACGGCGATGGTCGCGCGTGGCTGGCTGGGGCGAAAATCGGGCCGAGGGTTTTACGATCACCGGGCGGAAGGCCGGCCCGTGCCGAATCCGGAAGCCACGTTGTCAGGCACGGCGGCCGCGCCGTCTGTCGGGCCCGCGGACGGCATCGACGAGCGGGTGGTGGACGAGCGACTGATCGGGCCTATGGCCGACGAGGCGAGGCGGCTGCTCGACGAGGGCGTCGTCGATTCGGGTGACGCGATCGACCTGGCGACGGTGCTGGGCCTTGGCTTTCCCGCATTCCGCGGCGGCCTGGCGACCTACGCGGCGACGCGTGATCGTGGCGGCACGAATGCGGATGGTCGAGGGATCCCCGTGTGAGGCGGCGTCTACGGACCCTTCGAAGTCGTCGCGCGGGAGTCGACCCGATTTACCGGATCACGGGAGGGGGCGCCCATGCCCCGGGAGCCGGCCTTGGCGGCCAGCGCAGACAGGATGTCGAAGCGCAGCCGGCATGGAGAGAGCGGAGGGCAGGATGCCCGACGCCAACGTCCGGCGACGGGGCATGGGCGACCCCGGCGCTCGACGATCCGTCACGATGCTGCGTCCCCGGCGCTACATATAGAAGCCGCCGTTGACGTGGATCACCTGGCCGGTGACGTAGCCCGTCTCGGGGGCGCAGAGGAAGAGCACGGCGTTCACGACGTCGTCCACCCGTCCCAGCCGGCCCAGCGGGATCTGCTCGACGAACTTCCGCGTCACGTCGGCCGGCATGTCCTTGATGATCTCCGTCTCCACGAAGCCCGGCGCCACGCAGTTGACCGTCGTGCCCTGCCGGGCGAACTCGCGGGCCGCCACCTTCGTGAGCGCCACGATCCCCGCCTTGGCCGACGCGTAGTTGGCCTGCCCGAAGAAGCCGGTGAAGGCCGCCACCGAGGAGATGTTCACCACCCGGCCGTTCGGCTGCAGGAGTGACGCCGCGTGCTGCAGCACGTTGAACGCGCCGCCGAGGTTCACTTTCACCACCGCGTCGAAGTCGGCGGGGGTCATCTTCCTGAGCGTCTTGTCGCGGAGGATGCCGGCGTTGTTGACGACGATGTCGAGGCCGCCGAGCCGGTCGACGATCAGCCGCATCGTCTCCCCCACGCGGTCGTGGTCGGCGACGTCGCACTCGACGGTCAATGACGCGTCGCACTCCCGAGCCACCGCCTCGGCTTCCGCGCGGTTGCGGCCGTCGGTATCGGCGACGTAGTTGACCACGCAGCTGCCGCCCCGGGCGGCGAACGCCCGCACGAGTCCCGCGCCGATGCCGCGGGAGCTGCCGGTGACGAAGACTTTCTTCCCCGTGAAGTCCATCGGTTCTCCCCGCGGGTCGATTGCTCGGAGGCGAATGACGTCCGTAGAATGTATACGGAAAGGGCGGTGCGCGCGGTCGTGCGATCCACGAGGCCGCGGCCTGCGAGGGCACCATGAACCGGCAGGTCTACGTCATCGGTGCGGGGCGGACCGATTTCAAACGCAACCTCCGCAAGGAGGGGCTCGTCCTGCGTGACGTGATCGTCGAGGCCGGGCGCGCCGCGATCGCCGACGCTGGCGTGCAACCGGGCGAGATCGAGGCCGGCGTCGTCGGCAACTTCGCCGCCGGACTCTACACGCGGCAGCTGCACCTCGGGGCGCTCCTCATCGGCATCGACGAGTCGCTCCGCGGCATTCCCACGCTCCATGCCGAGGCGGCCTGCGCCTCCGGCAGCGTGGCGGTGCTCACCGCGGCCCAGTGGATCCGCGGCGGGCTGCACGACCTGGTGCTCGTCGTGGGTGCGGAGCAGCAGAAGACGATGTCGCCGGCCGAGGGGGCCGACGTACTGGCGGCGGCGGCGGACTGGAACGAGGAGAAGCCGCTCTACGGCGAGCACATGATGCCGAAAATGTTCGCCGGGATCGCGGCGGCCTACGCGGCGCGGCACGGCCTCTCGGAGCGGCAGCTGGCGACGGTCGTGCTCAAAAACTACGCCCACGCCCGGCTCAATCCCCTGGCACAGATGCGATCCACGGAGATGACCGCGGGGAAAGCCCTCACTGCTTGCGACGCGAATCCGCGGTTCGCGCCGCCGCTCAAGATCACGGATTGTTCGCAGATCACCGACGGCGCCGCGGCGGTGGTGCTGGCGAGCGAGAAATTCCTGCGGCGCGGCCGGTCGCTGGCATTGGCCGGCTTCGGCCACACGACCGACGTGCTGCGGCTCGACGGCAAGAGCGTGCCCGACTTCCCGGTGGTGCGGCGGGCCGCCGAGCAGGCCTACGCCATGGCGGGCGTGTCGCCCCGCGACCTCCACGCCGCCGAGGTGCATGACTGCTTTTCGATCTCGGAGCTCGTCGCCTACGAGGCGCTCGGGTGGGCCGAGCCCGGCGGCGCCGCGGCCCTGATTGAGTCCGGCGCCACGACGCTGCCGCAGGTGCGCGCTGGCGTAGGCGTCGGCACGCGGCCGGCCTTCTCGATGCCGGTGAACACCGGCGGCGGCCTGATCGCCGACGGCCATCCGGTCGGGGCGACCGGAGTGCGGCAGGTGGTGGAGATGTTTCGGCAGACCAGCGGTGAGGCGGGGGAGCGGCAGGTGGATGGGGCGAAGACGGTGATGACGTTCAACATGGGCGGGTCGCTCACCACGAACGTCGCCATGATCTGGCGGGGTGTATGACCCGGTGCGGATGAAGGTGCGAGGCATGAGATGGCGACGGCCATGAAGAAGCCAGCACTGCGAATCCTGACGGCCGTGCCGATCTGCGACGGCCACGACAGCGCGATCAATACGATCAACCTGGAACTCGTGCGGGCCGGGGTGGAGGTGGTCTACCTCGGCTACCACCGCAGCAGCCGCGACATGGTCCGTGCCGCGATCCAGGAGGACGTCGCCGCCGTCGGCATCTCCAGCTACAACGGCGGCCACGTCGAGTTTTTCGGCGAGGTCTGCCGGCTGCTCGAGGCCCGCGGTGCAAGCGATATCGGCGTGTTCGGCGGCGGGGGTGGCACGATCACGGCCGCCGACGCGAAGGCGATGACGCGCGCCGGCGTCGATCGGATCTTCTTCGCGGGCACGCCGCTCGACGAGATCGTGTCGTTCGTGCTGGCCTACGGGAAGCGACGGAGGGCGGGCGGCGCCGCGGTGTCCCTCGGACGGTTACCCGCGGACAGTTTCCCTTCCGACAGGCGGATCGCAAAGCTGCTCACGGCACTCAAGGCCCCGCTGCGACGGCGAAGCGGCCGCCCGCGGACCGTCGGCATCGCCGGCCCCGGCGGCGCCGGCAAGACGACGCTCATCGATGAAGTCGTCCGTCGCTACCTGGCCGAGCGACCGCGGGCCCGGGTCGCGATCCTCTCCCACGATCCGAGCATCCTCGGGAAGGGTGCACTGCTCGGCGACCGGGCCACGATGATCTACTCGCAGGACGACCGGGTCTTCATGCGGTCGCTGGCGACCCACGGCACGGCCGGCGGCGTGGCCGCCGAGACGGCACGGTGCCTGGAGATCCTCGCGTCGCTGCCGTTCGACCTCGTGCTCGTCGAGACGGTGGGGATCGGGCAGGAGTCGGTGCCGTTTTCCCCCGGGGCGGTCGACCTCTCAGTGCTCGTCATGAGCCCCGAGTATGGGGCGCGACTGCAGCTGCAGAAGATCGTGATGCTCGACGTGGCCGACGTCGTGGTGGTGAACAAGGGAGACATGGCGGCCGCGAAGACGGCCGTGAGCGAGATCGACCACCGGCTGCGGATGAACGGCCGCGACCAGCGGATCATCGCCACGGTCGCCAAGGCCCACCGCGATCCGGGTGTCGGTGAACTGCTGCGGGCGGTGGTGGGCGACGCTGAGGCGAGTGGGCTGCAGCGAGGGCCGGACTGAGTCGACTCCGTGATCGGACTGTTGCGCCGGGAATACCGCGATGGGAATGCTCGAAAGCGTGATCCAGGCCTGCGAGGCGCACGACGCCGGCGTCGAGGCGGAGGTCCGCCGCGCTCGCAGCGATCCCGAGGCGGGCCGCGCATGGCTCGATCGCTGGCGGGCCGTGCAGGCGGCCGTGCCGCGGGGCCGCACGCCCACGGGCCTCGAGCTGCCTCGGCTGGCGCTGCCCGCGGTCGACGAGCCGGGGGCGATCGCGAGGTTCCTGCTGGGGCAGGGGCTTCCGGGCGACTTTCCGTTCGTCAACGGCATCCACCGGGAGATGTACCTCGAACCGGCGGCTGAATCGGTTGCCGAAGTTGCGGTGAAGCGTCCTGAGGAGCCGACGCGGCTCTTCGCTGGGATGGGCCTGGCCGAGGACACCAACGCCCGGTTCCGCTACCTCACACGGCACCAGCAGAGCCGCCGGCTCTCCACCGCCTTCGACGGCCCCACGCTCTACGGGCTCGATTCCGACGCCGAGGCGGTGTTCGGCAAGATCGGGGAAGGGGGCGTGGCGATCGACACGGTGGAGGACATGGAGCGGCTCTACGCCGGGTTCGACCTCACCGATCCCGACTGCTCCGTCTCGATGACGATCAACGGGCCGGCGCCGATCCTCCTGGCGATGTACGTGGCTGCCGCCAAGCGGCGGTTCGGCCCCGGCTGCCTGCCGAAGCTCCGCGGCACGGTGCAGGCCGATGTGCTCAAGGAGGTGCAGGCGCAGAACGAGGTGATCTTCCCGATCGACGCCTCGCTGCGGTTCCTCACCGACATGGTGGAGCACTGCACACGGGCCCTGCCGCGGTGGTATCCGATCTCGATCAGCGGCTACCACATCGCCGAGGCGGGGGCGACGCCGGTGCAGCAGGCGGCTTACACCGTCTCCAACGGCTTCGCCTACGTGGAGCTGTTCGCCGCCCGCGGGCTCGACGTCGCCGCGTTCGCCCCGCGGCTCTCTTTCTTCCTCGACTGCGGGCTCGACCTGGAATACCTGGCGCTGGCCCGCGCCTGCCGCAAGATCTGGGCGGTGGGGATGCGCGATGTCTTCCGGGCCGACGAACGCGGCCAGCGGATGCGGCTGCACACGCAGACGTCGGGCCGGTCGCTCATCGCGCAGTCCTACAAGAACAACCTCACGCGGACGGCCGTCGAGCTGCTGCTGGCCTACATGAACGCCACGAACTCCTGCCACAGCAACAGCGCCGACGAGCCCTTCACAACGCCGGGCGAGGAATACGTGAAGCTCGCGGCCAATGCGCAGGCGATCCTGCTCGAGGAGTCGGGCCTCTTCCGCCATATGATGAACACGCTCGCCGGCTCGCCCGGCATGCTGGCGGTGCAGGAGGCGGTGACGCGGGGGATCCTCGCGGAGTTCGGCACGATCGACGGGCTGGGGGGCGTGCTGGCGGCGGTCGAGCACCGCTACCAGCGGAGCCAGATCCAGTCGGCTGCGCACCGCTACGAGCGGCAGGTCTACTCCGGCGAGCGGCCGATCGTGGGGCTGAACCGCTACCGCGACGAGTCGGAGCGGCTGCCCGACGTGGAGATGGTGCGGACGAGCCGGGCGAAGAAGCTCAAGCAGGTGGCCCGGCTGCGGGCCTTCAAGAAGCGGAACCGCGCGGCCGCGGGCCGGGCGCTCGACAGCCTCGCCCGCGTGGTGGAGTCGGGGGGCAACGTCTTCGCCGAGCTCGTCGACACGGTCGAGGTCTGCTCGCTCGGCCAGATCACGGGAAGGCTGCACGAGCTGGTGGGCCACTTCCGGCCGCTGGTGTGAGGAGGGGCGGCCGCGTGCGTTATGGACAGGGCGGCTGCCGAGGTGCCGGGGCTGCCCGTACCCCGTCGCCGGACGTTCGCTCCAGGCATCCTGCCCTCCGCTCACTCGAAGCTGGCCGCGCTTCGCCATCCTGGCTTCGCTGGCCAGCTACGCCGGCTCCCGGGGCACGGGCAG
>JBIJCD010000132.1:0-8459 GCA_044344895.1 Pirellulales bacterium
TTGCCGGCGGTGCAGGCCGGACGGGAGGCGGCGCGTCGTGCGTCGTGCCAGAACAATCTCCGGCAGATCGGCTTGTCGATGGCCCAGTTTGCCGACGCCCGGCGTCGCTACCCGCCCGGTCAGTTGCGGACTTCGGGTTCCACGGGCTTCAAGACGATCGCGTGGTGTGGGTTTTTTCTCGACTTTCTGGAACGAGCCGAGATCCAGACCACCTGGGATCCGGTGCCGCCGAACGCCGATTCCATCGAGCCGCCCGATTCGCGGCTCTACCTGCGGGCCCGGATGGGAAGCCTCTACAATCGGAAGGCGACGGCGACGATCGTGCCGCTCTATCTCTGCCCCAGCACGTCGCGGACGCATCCATCGCGGATCGGCCCACGGATCGGCGATCGCAGCGGAGACGGCACGCTCGACCCAACGCTTTTCGAGGGCATGGCCTGCATCGACTATGCCGGCAACGCCGGTCCGAACGCGAATCACCCGCGGTATCTGCTGCCGAACGGCAGCCGGTACGCAGATGACCGGGGCGCGATCCTCGACACGCCGGTCTTTTCAATGGACCGGGGGGTCGCCGTCCGGGAGATCACCGACGGGCTCTCGAAAACGATCCTGCTGTGCGAATTGAGCGGCCGGGGAGTCAATAAAGCTTCCTCTGGAGCCGCTGCGTCGACGGGCGACAATCCGCGCGGCGCCTGGCCGGCCGGGCTCAACTGCATCGCCGTCGGCCCGGAGTCGATGACGCGGCCGCTCGTCAACCCGCCTCCCACCGATGCATCGACTGGGGCCTGGTACGACGACCCCAATGCGTCGCTGTTTTCCGATCATCCCGGCGGCGCGCACGTGGCGCTGTGTGATGGCGCAGTGCGATTCGTCGCGGAGTCGATCGCAACGCCGGTGCTGACTGGGCTGGCGTCCCGCGATTGCGGAGAGATCGTGGCAGCCGATCAGCCGTAGGTGTGCCCGACCGCTGCGTCTCTGCACGATGCGGTTTGCTGCATGATCGCCGGGCAGGCCGACGATCGGTCTCCGGGCGGTATACTCGACGCGCCGTGTGGGCAGGGCCCGCGGTGTGTCGGGTGTGTCGCCGTTTTCGCCGTGTACGGTCGTGCGCGGGCAGAACGAGGAGAGTGCCATGAATCGCCCCTGGGGACGAATCAGTGCCTGCTGGCTCGCTTTGGCCAGCTGCTGCGTTGCCTCAAGCGCATCGGAGTCGTGGAACCAATTCCGCGGCCCGACTGCTGACGGCCGATCACCCTCGGCGCGTCTGCCGTCACAATGGAGCGAGCAGCACAACGTCCGCTGGAAGCTGCCGATTCCTGGGAAGGCGTGGGCGTCGCCCGTGGAGGCGGATGGAAAGATCTGGCTCGCCAACGCCACCGCGGACGGCCGCCGTCTGTCGGTCATTGGCGTCGACGCGGCGACGGGGCGGATCGTCCACGACATCACCCTGTTCGAGATCGCCGAGCCGATGTTCTGCCACGACTACAACAGCTACGCCAGCCCGACGCCGGTGCTCGAGGGCGGGCGGCTGTGGGTGCACTACGGCAGCGCGGGCACCGCCTGCATCGACACCGCCAGCGGCAAGACGCTCTGGAGCCGTCAGGATCTCCCCTGCGACCATCACCGCGGTCCGGGGTCGTCGCCGATCCTGTTCGAAAATCTGCTCATCCTCTGCTTCGACGGCTTCGACGTGCAGTACGTCGCCGCACTCGACAAGATCACGGGCGCGACGGTGTGGAAGACGGATCGTTCGATCGACTATGGCTCCGACAACGGCGACATGAAGAAGGCCTACTGCACGCCGACCGTGCTGGAGCACGGCGGCCGCCTGCAGCTGGTGTGTCCGGCGGCCGTGGGCACCGTCGCCTACGACCCGCGAACGGGCCGGGAACTGTGGACGGTGATGCACGGCGGCTACAACGCCGCGGCCCGGCCGGTCTACGCGCACGGCGTGGTGGTCATCTGCACGGCCGGCGGCGACCGTCTGCTGGGCGTGAGGCCCGACGGCTCTGGTGACATCACGAAGGACAGCGTCGTCTGGAAGTTCGGCAAGTCGGCGCCCACGCGGCCGTCTCAGTCGGTCGTAGGCGATCACCTGTACATGGTCAACGACACCGGAATCTTCAGCTGCATCGACATCCGCACGGGCGAGACCGCCTGGTCGGAGCGACGGTCTGGACGCCACTCCGCGTCGCTCGTGGAATCCGCGGGCAGGCTCTACGCCTTCGACGAGGATGGCGCGGCGATCGTCTACGACGCGTCGCCGGTGGGTTTCCGGCTGGTGGCTGAGAACAAGCTGGACGATGGCTGCATGGCCTCGCCGGCCGTGGTAGGCGACGACCTCGTGGTTCGCACGAAGACCCACCTCTACCGGATCGGCGGTACGGATGCCGCGGCAGCCGGGGCGACACCGCCGCGGTGAGAGCCGGCTCCCCAGCAACGGCTCGCCGGAGTGCCGGAAACGCCCGTGCCGCGCGTTGCCGTCGCGCCGACGCGGCGGTATGGTCGCGGTCTTGGGGCAGTGCCCCGGGGCGCGGGCCCGGCACCCACGCCGCCCCGTCCATCCGCAGGATTCTCCCGCATGTTCGGCCTGGAACGCATCGGCATTCAGTCGCGGCTTATCCTCCTGATGCTCCTGGTGAGCCTCGGGTCGATCGCCGTGATCGGCTGGATCGGCTATCAGTCCGCCCGTGCCGCCATCACGACCGCCGTGCAGAACCAGCTGCAGAGCGTGCGCCACTCGAAGACCAGCGGCCTCACGGAGATGCTCGGTGCACTCCGTGACCAAGTGATCTCACTGTCGGACGGAAAGCTCGCCATCGAGGCGATGAAGGCCTTTCGGGACGCCTACCGGGCCGTTGGCGACAGACGGCTGACCACGGAGCAGGAGCGAGCGCTGGAGGACTCCTACACGTCAAGCTACATGCGGCGGATCCGGGAGCGGCTCGGAGGCACGCCTCAGGCCGGTCAATACCTGCCGGCGGCGCCACGCCAGCGCTACCTGCAATACCACTACGGGTTGCGTTCGGGGGGCGAAGGCGATGCGGGTGAGCCCGCAGCCGAACCCGCGTCGGGTGAGGCCGATGCCGGCGGCCTGCCAGCCGCGGACTCCGGCGACGGCTCTCCGTACGCGCTGGTGCACGCGGCCCTCCACGAGCGGTTCGGCAGGGTGGCCAGCCTCTTCGGCTTCGAGGACATGCTGCTGATCGATGACGACACGCTGGAGATCGTCTACACGCTCGGCAAGCGGCCCGACTTCGCGACCAGCCTGCGGGACGGACCATACGCCTCGACCAAACTCGCCGCGGCCGTGGAGTCGCTCTCCCGCGAACGCGACCGCGACGCCTTCAAGGTCGTCGACACCGAGAACTACAGGCCCGACGACGGCAAGCCGGTGGGGTTCGTGGTGAGTCCGATCTTCGACGGCGCCGACATGGTCGGCATCCTGGCGCTTGAATTCCCGATGGACCGGATCATCCATCTGCTCAGCGGCAACTTCCAGTGGGAGCGGGAGGGCATGGGCAAGACCGGTGAGTGCTATGTCGTCGGCCCGGACTTCACGATGCGCAGCCGCAGCCGCTTCATGGTGGAGGACTCCAAGGCCTTCCTGGAGTCGCTGCGCAGGTCGCCCTTGACGACGACGGTCGTCGAGCAGATCGAGCGGCAGGGCAACGTGATCGGGCAGCTGCCGGTGCGGACCTACGCCGTCGAGCAGGCGCTGCTCGGCCGCGAGGGGCTGGCGACGATCAGAGACTACCGCGGCGTGCCGGTGCTCAGCTCGTACGGCCCCTTCGACCTCGACTCGCTGCGGTGGGCCGTGATCGCGGAGATGGACGTGGAAGAGGCATACCGCCCGATCCGCGATTACGGCCGCAAGGCCCTGCTGGCGGCGACGGCGCTGGCGCTGACGACCACGCTGCTGGCCCTGGTGACGTCGTGGCTGCTGATGCGGCCGCTCAAGCAGCTCACGGAAGCCGCCCGGAGGATCGGTGCGGGCGAGACCGACGTGAGCGTCGGCCTGCACACCCGCGACGAGTTCGGCGAGCTCGCCCGGACCTTCAATGACATGTCGGCCAGCCTGCGGCTGCAGCGGGCGGAGCTCGAGAAGAAGGTGCACGAGAACCACGAGCTGCTGCTCAACATCATGCCGGCGGCCGCCGTGGAGCAGCGGCGCGACGGGGACGAGCGGGCCGCCCGCCGGTTTGCCGATGTGTCGGTGCTCGTGGCAGACTTCGCCGGCCTGGACGGGTTGGGTTCACCGCAGCGCGCGGCCGACGATCCGCAGCAAGATGTCGCCGGCCATGACAGGAGGGCGATGGAGCAGATGGCCGACCTGGTGGCCGCATGTGATGAAGCGGCTGAGCGGTCGGGCGTCGAGAAGATCCGTGCGGTGGGGGGCAAGTATCTGGCAGTCTGCGGCCTGTCGGTGCACCGCCCCGATCACGCCGGGCGGGCGGTGCTCTTCGCCCGGGAACTCGTTCAGACGGTGGCCGCATTCAACCGACAGCACGGCACGTCGTTGAGCGTGAGCATCGGCGTCAATTCCGGGCCGGTCGTCGGGGGCGTGATCGGCCGCCAGAAGTTCCGCTACGACCTGTGGGGCGACACGCTGGCAGTCGCGTCGCGGCTCGCCGCGGACGGTGGGGACTCCGGCCCGCGTCGGCAGGAAAGCTGCATCAGCGTCACGAAGCCGGTGCACGATCGGCTCAGTGACGTCTACGCATTCACAGGGCCAGCCGACATTCCGTTCGTCGGCCGCGAGCCCGTGAAGGCGTGGCAGCTGGAGGGGTGAGGTGCCGGAGATGACCACGACGACCGCCACTCCCGAGATTCCGCTCGTGCCGGCGGCCCTGCTCGTCGTCGGCTTCCCGGTCGTGCTGCTGCTGCTGACTGAGCTCATCAATTCGGGCCAGCGGCGGCACTGGACGCTGACGCCCACGCTGCGCGTGCTGCGGAACCTGGTCGGTCCCGCGCTGGCGATCATGCTGTTCACGACCGAGGTGTGGCGGGTTCCTCCCGAAAACGTCCTCGGCCGGCTCGTGAAGACGGGCTTCTGGCTCGCCGTGCTGTACGCCGCCCTGACGTTCGTCAATGACGGGGTGTTCGGGGCGGCGCGACGCGGCTCCTGGCAGGAGCGCACGCCGAAGCTGCTCCGCGATCTGGCGAAGGGAATCCTGATCGCCTTCGGCGCAGCCGTCATCTACTCCCAGGTGTGGCGGCAGGAAATCTCCGGCGCGCTGACGGCATTGGGCGTGGGCGGAATCGTGATCGGCCTGGCGCTGCAGGAGCCGCTCGGCAACGTCGTGTCGGGGCTGATGCTCCTCTTGGAACGACCGCTCAACATCGGCGACTGGATCATCGCCGACGGCACGACAGGGAAGGTGATCGAGATCAACTGGCGCAGCGTGCACATCGAGACGATGCTCCACGAGATGCGGATCATCCCCAATGTCTCGCTCTACAAAGAGTCGTTCAGCAACCTCTCACGGCCGACCAACGACCGGACTGAAACCTATGACGTGGGTTTCTCCTACGATCATCCGCCGAACGAGGTGAAGCAGTCGCTGCTGGCGCTGCTCGAGAGCACCCCCGGGGTCTTGCTTCAGCCGGCACCGGAAGTCCACTCGCTCCATTACGGTGATTTTTCCATCACCTACCGCCTGTACTTCACGGTCGCCCGCTACGAGGACGTGCTGCCGGTGCGGGACGCGATCCTCACCAAGATCTGGTACGTCGCCCGTCGCGATGGCTTGCAGATTCCCTTCCCGATCGCTGTCCAATACCGGGCCAACGAATCCGCGTCGGCCCCGCCCCCGGCCGCGGCGCAGCTGCTCGCGGCCTTTCCCCGGTATCGGCTCGTGCGCGAGTCGTTGCTCGAGGCCGATGAGCGCCGTCGTGCCGCGGTGGCCGTCGGCGACCGCCGCGGCGTGCCAGCCGACGACGCCCGCGTGCTGTTCTTCGCGAAGGGAGAGGAACTCATCGCCTTCGGCAGCCACGATCATGTGTTCGCGATCCTGGTGGACGGCATGGCCCGCCTCTCGGCCCGCGATGCGGCCGGCCGCGAGGTGCGGATCGCCGAGCTCGCACCGGGAGATTTTTACGGTGAGGCCACGGTCGCGGCGGGCGGCAAGAGTGAGTTGCGGGTCGTCGCCGAGACGGACGTGACGGTCGTGGCGTTCGACGCCGGTGCGATGGCTGACCGGCTGCAGCGGTCGAGCGGCCTGGCCGCGGAGGTCGGCGCGGCGATCGAATCGCGGCGGCGTGCGGCCCACGCCTTGCGGCACCACAAGATCGCGCAGGATGCCACCATGGCGTTGGGCGGCGAGGCGACGGCCACCCTCGAGCGTCAGGCGGAGTGGACGGCGGCAGACGGTCCTCCCGCTGGCCGCCGAGTGTCAGGCGGGATAGAGTGACGCCATGCTCCGTCCAGCGCGATCTTCCGTGCTCATGGCCCTCGCCTGCCTGGCGACGCTGGGCCGGTGCGTTGCCGCGTCTGCAGACGAGCCGCGGTTTCCAAGCGAACTGGTCGACTTCGGGCCCGCATCACGTGATCCGCTCTTCACCGGCGGCGGTTCCGGCGCCTGGGATCGTGACATCCGAGAGCGGGGTTGGATCATCCGCGAGTCGGACCGCTGGAACCTGTGGTACACCGGCTCGAATCTCGACCAGTCGCCTCTGCGCAGGCTCGGTCACGCGACGAGCGTCGATGGCCTGAATTGGCGGCGAAGCGACGCCAATCCGCTGGTCGCGGATGCTTGGGTCGAGGACGTCTGCATCGTGCGGCGGGGCGGCTGCCTCGTGATGTTCGCCGAGGGCGAGCACGACATCGCCCACTGGCTGACGTCAACGGATCGCCTGCGCTGGCAGAGGCATGGCCCGCTCGACATTCGCCTCGTGGATGGCAGCCCCATTCCAGACGGCCCACGCGGCACTCCGGCGGTCTGGTTCGAAGGTGGCACGTGGTACCTGTTCTACGAGCGACGTGATGCCGGCGTGTGGCTGGCCACGTCGCGCGACATGTGCCGCTTCACCAACGTGAGCGACGCGCCGGTGCTGGCCTGCGGCCCGGATGCGTGCGACAGCCAGCTGATCGCCGTGAATCAGGTCATCCGCCACCGCGGTCGGTACTACGCGTACTACCACGCGAGCGCCCGCCGGCAGGGCGGCGAATGGAGCACCTGCCTCGCGGCGAGCGACGACCTCGTGCACTGGGTGAAGTATCCGGGGAATCCGGTGCTGCCGGTCGATCCCGAGCACCCGACGCGATCGAGTGCGACGCTCGTGCACGACGGCTCGCGGTATCGGCTCTACACGACGCATCCCGACGTGCGTGTGCGGTTTTCGATCGCGACCGTTCCCGAGCGCTAGGGCCTCCGCTGCAAGGCCGAGTGTGGCGTCATGCCCGCGGGTTGCCACGGCCGTGGCTTCACCGCAGCCACGTTTCGTTGTGTCCTGCGGTCGCTCCCGGTTCCGTCTGAGAAGCAAGGCATGCCGGGACATCGCTCCACGTATGTCAGATGCGGCCTAGCGGATCTTGTCTGGAAGTCGGATCTCGCGTTTGCTTCGCAGCAGACGAACGGCATTCTCGCTGACCGTCAGCAGGCCTCCCAGCATCACCGGTCCGCGGTGGCCGGCGAGTGATGCAGCGGCTTTGTCGGACAGCCTCGTGAGACCGTTGAGAGACAGCGTGCCTTCGTGCCCGGAGAGGGCCGCGGCCACGTCGTCGGATATCGACACCAGATCGTCCAGCATCAGATCGCCGCGCTTCCACCGTGCCAATGCCGCCGCGATCTCGGGCGACAGAGTGGTCACTCCGACGAACGACGACGCGGCAACCGTCTTCCCCAGTTCGTCGTACTCGTGAACCAGGAGATCGTGCTCGTGAGTCATCTGTCGTGCATCGGCCTCGGCACGCTCGCTACGAGTTCTCAGCTCAAGCACGTCCGTTTCCCGAAGCCGCTCCAGCCTCGCCACGACCTGCCGGTGGTGATCGGACCAGAGTTCATGGGTCACTCCGAATGCGACGGCGGCCGCGATCGCCGGCATCAGCCAGCCGGCCGCAGCGGCCCCTCGGCTCGCGTCCCACAGTCTTCGGAAAAAGTCGGGGATGGATGGCCGGGCGGATGCCGCCTGAGACAGTTCCTCGTCGAAGTCGAACGTGGTTTCTGGCTCGGACGCCGCAGGCCCCCGATCGTCAGTGTCCTCCGAACGGAGCCAGAGGGCGCCGAGATCCGCGGCGATGCGCACCATCGATTTGCAGGTCGGGCACGCGCCTGACCTGCCGCCGGACGTCACCGGTATCCGCAGGATCGCATTGCACGTGGGGCACAGCAGCCTGGCGATGCCGGGTTCGGCTGGAAGCGAAGGCACGTCCTTGATCGCGGCCGCCGCGAACGCCGCACAGTTGGGGAAGCGGTCATCAGGCTTTTTGGCGAGGCCGCGATCGATCGCTGCGCACA